>NZ_CP017705.1:3512500-3755000 GCF_002706795.1 Brevibacillus laterosporus DSM 25 | reverse complement strand
TCGACTTGCATGTATTAGGCACGCCGCCAGCGTTCGTCCTGAGCCAGGATCAAACTCTCCATTAAAGTAGTTCTTGATCAAAGCTACAGCGAACCTGTCGGTTCATAAATATAAAAACATAGTAAGTTATATTCTATCTGGTTTTCAAGGAACAACGTTAGTAACCCTAGCCACTCTATTGTTTCAAGTAGGGGCAACGTTTAATAATGTACCATATAAAAAAAATAAATGCAATACCTTTTTTTAAATTTAACTAAAAAAATAACAATTCTCCTTGTAGGAACTAGAAAAAGCTCATAACTTCACGGTAGGATAAAATGTTTGAGGTGACGATATTTATAAGTATAGGTATCTGTATCCATCTATATGCTAAAAGAATAAAACTCGTTCCTTTCTACTCCCATGTAAAAACTCAACTTATTACACGATTTCAGAACCTGCCATTGTTCAAATAATATAGAAATAAGTTTAACCAGAATAAAAATAAATTTCCTCAGTCATCTACTGTAAAAAACGGAACGATCCGAACTTCATCGTTTCCGGAGACCCCGCTTAGTTATTTGTAAATTAATCATTACATTTTTGACCTTCTAGGAATCGCTAAGGCTTTTTACCAAAGTTTTGGGGCATAGTTGTCCCCCTAAAACGAATAAAGTCCCTTTTTTCAAAAGGGGACTTCTCGTCAACGTAAAAGCCATACGAATAAGAACGTGGACAGTTCGAGAGGAAACGCAGGAGCTTGGTACCGATGTGAATACTTCTCCCTATATGGAATAACCTAGAGTACGAGTAACAGCTCCCCCTGCTTGTTTATAATATCGTTCACCAGAAAGCCATTCCCTTGTACTATCAATTAACATAGCTCGACTGCATCCGTCAGAAAAGGTATGATCTGCTTCTAAAATAATCTCTTTATCACTTTTACCAGTAGGACGTGAACGAAAGGCATAATAATAGTGGAAGCAATACTCAACTGGAATGTCAACATCTGCTGTGCCATGGGCAATGAAGACATCTCCGGTATAATTTTGTAATTCTTTTAGAGGAACATAAGGCTGTAGTGACTCAAAGAATGCCGAAGTAAAGCCATAGCCCATATAATCCACAGATGAATACTGCCATGCCCTTTGATAAGTATCTACTCCAACAATCCGAACAATATCTTTATAAGGATGAGCAACTGGAGACCATAACATAAGTTTGCGAATATTAGGTTCGCTTACAGCTGTATATAGAGCAACCGGACCGCCTAAGCTATGACCTAACAAATAAATTCGTTCTGTATTAACTTCCGGAAAATGTGTTGCCTCTTTCAGAACATGCCTAGTTTGCGCAACTAATTGGTCAAAGCCTGACCGACCATATTCGCCCGTACTTTCTCCACATCCCACATAATCAAAACATAACACTGCATAGCCATCTCTAATCAATTGATTAGCGGTTTCAACAAACAATCGATTGACACCGATACGCGAACCAATAAAACCATGACAAATGACAATCAGAGGAAATGTTTCTGCTTGATTTCCCAGTTCAGGCACATATAAGGTAGCCGTCAATGTTTCATCCTGCCATTTAATTTCAACATGTCTCTTCACGTGTCACACATCTCCTTTTTCCTCTCACCACTCTGACTTGCTTATCAAAAAGGAAAATACGTCTTTTCCTCTGCCACTCAGCCTATCTAGATTGTTGATTTAAGTTTAATTCACACTATTCCGACCTGTCAAGTATGAATTGGACCATAAAATAACCCGAGACATTTCACCGTCTCGGGCATCATATAACTATTCTTTCAGTTGGCTAATAAAAATAAATTCATTATTTTCCTTTTTCCAAGTAAAAGTAACAGTAGGATTGGTAACTGAAACTATAGGGCGATACTCGGCTGGAACAGCTGTTTTTTCCCGCAGCATACTTTGCATAAAGGTACTACGGATATTTAAGCTATTCCCTATCTTTTTCAGTATAGGGGAAATTGTATAGAAAGTGACTCCATTTACCACTACCTCGTAATCACTTTTTTGTCTTACTTCTATGCGCTTTTCTCCCAACTCATACAACGCTTCCACCACTTGACTAATATCATCTGTTATCACAATATCCGGTTCAAGGCCAATCTTATTTACTTTACGATGAGCCGGAGTCAGATATTCTTGCAATGTCACTTTTAATGCATCACCTTCAACGAGAGGCAGGACTGTTTGAGCAATTCCTTTTCCAAAGGTCTTGGAACCAATCAATTTAGCTATCTTATGATCTTGTAGCGCTCCAGAGAGCAATTCTGATGCTGATGCTGTTTGCCCATTTACTAAAATCGTAATAGGATAGGGAGCTTGGCGACCATTGCGGACCCAATTTTCCACTTCAACTCCATTACGATTTGTCGTATACATCAGCAAACCATCTTCCATAAACAGACTGGCAATTTCCTTCGCTGCGCTTAGATATCCGCCACCGTTATCACGTAAGTCAATGACCAAACCTGTTAATTTTTTTTGATTGTTTTCCAGTTTATCTAATTGCTCTTTAAACTGATCACCAGCATCGCTTCCGAACGTATCAAGTCTTATATATCCAATCGTTGCAGATTTGGAAGTGAAAAGATGACTTGCTGCTTCTGGCATAATAAGAGGCGAGCGCTTGATTGTATAATCCTTTTTTTGTGTTGTGCCCGATTTAGAAAAGGTAAGAGTTGCACTCGTTCCCTCTTCACCTTGTAGCATCTTAATCAACTCTGCTAGATGTTGTACTGTTATTTTATTACCATCAACGGCTTCCAGCTTATCACCTGAACTAATTCCAGCTATAGCTGCTGGGGAGTTTTCAACAACCTTGCGTACAAAGATACCGTTATCGGTTTTACGAAACATGATACCAAAACCCACAAAATTATTATTCACACTGTTCTGAAACTGATCCAATTCACCTTCAGTAAATAGAGTAGTGTAAGGGTCATTTACTTGGGTTAACATTCCTTCAATCCCATAGTAGCTTACAGTATTCCAATCCAATTTTTCTTGGGCTTGCCATTGCTTTATACGATCCACCATTTCTTGGACGGTATCATCCTTCTCATCCACGACAACTTCAGCACGTTTCTCAGCCTTTATATATTGTTGAACCCCTTGCAAGGCCCCTTGCACAAGTTTTTTTTCACTTGGTTTGTCGAGGTGGTTTTCTTGCAAAATATAATACACCTGTTGTAGCTCCAAGAGAGCTCTATTGTTCGCACTGTTTATATCAAAAGATGAGGCTTGATGTAAGGACTGTGACATAGAAGCCATAGCCCCCGAGCCAGGCCACAAGAGCATAAGTGTAAGAGCCAGAACCCCCGTCTTTCTAAGTTTCATGTATAACACCTGCTCCTTCCGTCACCTCTTTTGGAATGTCAAGACGTAAGCTCTCGGGAAATTCATATTCTTCATCGCCATCAAGCTTGATGTATTCCCCATTATCATAAATCTCCGTAATTTTCCAAGATTGGCGTAATAATTGATTAGTTCTGGAATCCAGATAGTACTTTACAACAAAAGTAGGAGCATATAAGAGTTTTTTCTCTTGTAAATCGAGTGTTTCTGCATATTTTTGAAGTTCATTTGGTTCATAAAATTCGGTAATGATCTCGTATTCTCCAAAGCTTTGCTTTAAGTATCGAGCATGAAGCTTATTTAAACGACTTAAAACAGGCAGATCACTCACATACTCGTGCAGATACGTTTTTTTCTCAGTTGGACTTCCTGTTACTTTTTTGGTCCAGACACCCTTTTCATTATCCCAATCGTACTTAACTTGATTACGACGATCTGTATATCCTTCCATTTTGTTTAAAACTGCTTGGTCAGCCTTTTGATAAATACCTTTTGTATGCGTGATTCCTCTTTGAGTATCCATCTCTTCTGTTACCTTAAGCACCGTATTACCGTAATTCATTTCCGTCTTGACAATGATCCTTTGGGCTTCATCCATCTTTTTATCAGCTTTACTTAAAAGGGTGGCATAAAGATTTTGTCTAGTAGAAGACAACAAATCTAATTCATGAGCCACTTGGTCATATAAAGCTACAAGCTCACTCTTCTGATCAGCTTCTTTCGCGCGTTTTAACAGATTTTCAGCATCAGAGATCCGATTCTCCTTGACCAAATAGTACAAGCCATTTTGTACAGCAAGCACTAAATCCGGTCTCTCCTCATAGCGCTTAATCGCTAACTCATATTTATCTAAATGAATTTCAATGGCTGCCACATATAGGCCAAATACTTTCCATTCCTCTGAATTTTTAACCAGTTTGTCCTCGTAACCAAGTAACTTTTGATACAAATCTTCGAATTCCTTACCTTGATTAGTACGTAGCATTTGTAAGCCAACATCATAGATATTAGCGGTAAGTAGACCTAGAATTTTTGGATCATGCTCCACTGTTTTTATATAGGCATCTAATGCAAGGAATGCTTCTTTGGCATTATCTGCTGGTTCCTTATAGTAGTTCCAGCTTTTGTAATAATGAACTCCCACCTGGTTGGCAAAATCAGCTGGTAGCTCCTCCAGTTCTTTAAAGGTTTCCTCTTCTTCAAGATAATTTTTAATTGCATCAACAATGTCTATGAATTTTTTCTCCGTTTCAGTTGGAGAGTCGTACGTCGCAAAAAGCGGGTACATCTCCTTCTGAACAGGTACAAACGGATATAGAGAACGTGATTCGTCAGCTAGCGGCAGTAGCATCTCTGATTGCAAAGAAGCACTCACCTTTTCAATTAAAATAGCTGCTTCTGCACGGGTTAACGTGTTCGAGCCTTTTTTAATCAATTCTAATTCCCATGGAGATTGCTTCGTGGTAAAGGATAGAGCTGACAGGACTTTAGCTGCCTCTGCATTTGTAATAGGCTGATTAGGATAAAATTCATCTCCTGGAAAAACCTTATGTAGAGTCCTTGCACCTGCAATCCGATCATGATACACAAACACACGTAAAATACCCGGATACATCCATGTCATGTAATGCACATCTTTGTATGGCAAATACGGCTCGTCCATTCCTTGTCCCCGACCGAATTCATCGTTTTCTTCCAACAAAGTCAATGGAAACAGCTTATTTTGGTTATTTTGTAAAAAACGGCTTGTCAATAAAAAGAACTCCGCCCGTGTCATAGCCTTATCAGGAAAAAACTGCTGAATCGCTTTCGATGAATCACTAAACAATCCTTCCTCATAGGCTCTCACGATAGCCTCTTTGGCAGGATGATTAGAAATATCGATGAAAGGCAATGGAGCTGAAAGATCATCCCCTATTTCCTCAGCTTGCACGGGTTCTAAAAAGACACCGGTAGCCATCACAATAGCTACAGCAGCAGGAATTACCTTCCACCATTTCCGACTACACGAGGATTCTTTCGCACTCGTCACAATATACCAGCCCCTTCCCTCTCCGCCATTTATCAAAATTACTGGTTGATAATGGCATAAAACACCCCATACATGACTTATTTTTTACTTCTACCACCGGATTTTTTTTAGTTTCCAATAGCCGATCATACTCGCTCAACCATTCTGGGTCTAATTTTTCTTTGCGTTCTTCTGCTTCCATACGGGAGAATTGCAATGATTGTTCTAGAGAAAATCGCTTTTCGATCAACTCATTTCCATTGCGTTCCCACTCTTTTTTTGCCATCCAGAGCTCTTGCTCCTTTAACATTCGTTCAATTTGTTGATCAGGGGTGTCCGTAGGCATGCCCTCTATTTGACGTTTAATAGCCCTGATGTGCTTCATCTGTTCCCTTTCTTGCTCTTTTACACCAGCCAATTCACGCTCGGCTCGCTTTATTTTCCCAAGTAACTGGTGCCACTCATAGAAATCACGAATCGAGGACATGTTGCCCACTCCCTTATTTAAGCCGTAGATCCTTTGCCTTAGAGGTATTGAAACGGGTCTGTATGAATCTCTGAGGCAATTACTTCGGTTTTATATTTATGTTCTTGTAGCTTTACTTGTATAAAACTAGCCAATCTTGGCTTCATGATCTTTTCAATGTTATGACCAGCATCAATGATTGATAATCCTTCCACGAACGCGTCCTGCGCTTCATGGTATCCGACATCGCCTGTTACCATTACATCTGCACCACGGAAAGCAGCTTTTAACAAATAAGAACCGCCGCTACCTCCCAGAACAGCGACCTTTTTCACTATACGATCCTTAGGACCGACTATACGAACCCCTTCCAGACCTAGCTTTCTTTTGACAAAATGAGCATATTCCTCCAGAGTCATAGGCTCCACTAGTTTACCAATTCTCCCAAGCCCAAGTGTACGTGGCGGTAGATCAAGAGGATAGATATCATACGCTACCTCATCATACGGATGCGCAGCTTTCATCGCCTTAATCACAGATGGTTGTTGACTACTTAGTATAACAGTCTCAATCCGAATTTCTTCTACATGCTCCACTTTCCCCTGTTCTCCAATAAATGGAGTAGTACCTTCAAGTGGTAAAAAAGTACCTGTCCCCTCAATCTGGAAGCTACAATGACTGTATTGCCCAATATGACCAGCACCTGCATTCACCATAGCCTGAAACACTTGTTCACTATGCGATTTAGGCACAAAAGTCACTAGTTTTTTAAGCTCATCCTGATATGTGACATCTAGGATTTCGGGTTGCTGTAATTCTAATTCTTCTGCAAGCCAATCATTCAAGCCTCCATTTGCAACATCTAAGTTCGTATGCATGCTATAGACGGCGATATCATGAGCAAGTAATTTTGCTAACAAGCGTCCTGCCGGTAAATCAGTGCGTAAATGCTTTAAGGGACGAAATATCACAGGATGATGAGCAATTATGAGCGAAACACCTTTTTGAATGGCTTCATCAACCACCTCTTCATTTACATCCAACGCTGTCATGACCTTCTGAACAGGCTTTTGTAGTGTGCCTACTTGCAATCCGATCTTATCCCATTCCATCGCCAAAGATTTTGGTGCTAGTCTCTCCACTAATTGTATGATGGTTTGTCCGTTTGCAAGCATGTCAAAACTCCTTTAATCCAAATAATTTTATCCTCAATTTCCGACAGTTTTTCCTGCGTTTCCACACGAGTAGATGCCGTCATGCGCTCTTTGATTTTTTCCCACTTCTCTAATTCAGACTTCCATTTTTCGAGCAAAATAGGAGATTGTTGTTGTAATAAAAAGGGCCCAATTTCCATTAGCTCTGCTTGGCTCCATTTATTAGACTGATATGGCTCATCTGGATTGCCTGGTTCAGCTACAAGCACTTCGTAAATGATGCCATCTTCCTCTACAATCTCTTCTGCTACTAATTGATATCCATGGTCATATAACCATTGACGCAGTGTATCTTCTCCAACATTGGGTTGCAGGATCAAACGTTTTACTTTCCCTAATTTATCAAGGCCGGCTTCCAAAATAGAAGCAATTAATTGTCCACCCATTCCTGCGATGCAAATGACCTCTGCCTCGTTTGGGGCTAGTACAGCTAAGCCATCACCTTTGCGTACAGAAGCTCTATCCTTAGCTGTTAGTGTTGCAATTTGTCGAAGTGCTGCTTGATATGGTCCTTCATTCAATTCTCCCGCTATTACAAAACGCGCCTGATTGTTTACTAATAAATAGGAAGCCAGCAGGGCGTGGTCCGATCCAATATCAGCTACAAGCGCATCTTTGGGGCAATATGCTGCAATTGTTTGTAATCGTTTAGAAATAGTTAATGTCATGTTCCTATTACCTCCAGTTCATCCATTTTACCTCATCTTGCCAAAAAAACACATGAAGAAACTGGATGAGTAATATGGTAATTTTTAGGGTGGTAGTAGGGAGAGGAGAGGATAGTTGAACCATAACGTTTTTACGCCCTTCCTTACTTCTCCAAAAACAAATAGGTAACCAGATATTAACAAATAACTTTTAAAAAGACTAGTATGACACAACATTACTATTCCCAGATCGTTGTTTTTGCTCCTAGATTTCCAATAATAAAAATCCCTCCAAAATACAAGTTGGAGAGATCCTTATGTTCCTTATTTACTTACTTCACGAGCAATTACCATTCGTAAGATTTCTGAAGTTCCTTCACCGATTTCCAGTAAACGTGCATCACGGAAGTAACGTTCAACATGATAATCCTTCATATAGCCGTATCCTCCGTGAATCTGAATAGCTTGATGAGTGGCAGACATTGCGACCTCCGAAGCATATAACTTAGCCATCGCCGCTTCTTTGGTAAATTTGCGTCCTTGATCTTTAAGCCACGCTGCTTTATAGACCAATGTACGAGCTAATTCGATCTGGGTTGCCATATCCGCCAATTTCTGTTGAATCATTTGGAAATGTGACAAGCTAGAACCAAAGGCTTTTCTTTCTTTCGCATACTGTAATGCTCGATTAAAAGCTGCTTGAGCTACACCGACAGACATCGCACCAATACCAATGCGCCCACCATCCAATGTGATTAAAAATTGTTTAAAGCCCTCTCCTTCTTTACCTAAAATTTCTTCTTGAGGGACCTTAACGTCTTCTAAGACCAACTCCGTGGTATTCGAGGCATTTAACCCTAATTTTTCATAGCGATCCACTACCTTAAATCCTGGTGCATCCGTTGGGACCAGAAGAGCCGTAATTCCTTTTGTACCCTTTGATCTATCGGTTACAGCTGTTAAAGCAAGAAATTTGGCGTAAGAAGCATTAGTAATAAAACATTTGGAACCATTAATTACATATTGTCCATTTTGTAATACTGCTTGCGTTTTCGTTCCACCTGCATCAGATCCTGCTTGTGGTTCTGTTAACCCAAATGCTCCTATACTCTCTCCGCTACAGATCTTTGTTAAATACCTTTCTTTTTGTTCCTTTGTTCCAAACAGATGCAAGGGAGCCCCACCCAAGGATATATGTGCTGAATAAGTAATGCCTGTCGAAGCACAAGCCCGACTTAGCTCTTCAGTGACAATAGCAAAGCTAATCGTATCCGCTCCAGCTCCCCCAAATTCTTCAGGAAATGGTAAGCCCATCAGTTCCAATTCCCCTAGTTGCCTCATAATCTCAATAGGAAACCTCTTTTCCTTATCACGTTGCTCTGCTCCAGGTGCGACTACTTCATCTGCAAATTCCCGAATCATTTTCTGCAACATCTGTTGCTCTGATGTAAGATCAAATTGCATGTCAACTCTCTCCTTTATACGCTATATCATGTTCAATTCGCTACAGCGGGTAATTTATCAGTCTTGACTGACCGAGCGTTTGTTCAGAATTTACTTATTATTATATACAATTCGAAAGATGTTTGGATAGTCTTAAAGATAAAATAAAGAGACTCCGTGCTTGACGAAGTCTCAGTCCTATGTAAAACAAATAATAAAATCTCTGGATGCTACTTTATCCACGAAGCCATTCAAGCCAGTAGCGACGTGTAACGACTAGCAATAAACCACTAAGCAAAACTTTAATGAGTAATATAATTTGCATCATCTCACGAGACGCCTCAGGAACCCACCAAGAGCTGATCTCTGGACCAAAAAAGTAAAATAATCCACTTGCTACAAGAGTATAGGCAAGTTGCTGATGACGTCCATGGAACAAATAACCTAATCCGATCATCAAGAAAGATAAAGGTACCCAATATAACTCTATATTCATCCAACTAAAAAATTCTCCCATGCGTGTTAGCATAGCTGTCCCATATAAAATACCTATACCTATTAGCCCTGCAAATACAAACAATGAATAACGAAATAGTAAACCATGCAAAAAAGAATAGGTAGCAACTAAAAGAAGAAACCAAAAATATGTAACTTGACTTATTTTCCATTTTTCCCCAAAATGATAGAGACTCGCTAAAGCGATGAGGATCGTGATAAGTAAGAAAAAATAGGATAATAGCGGTATTTTTCGTTTAAATACAAAAGCCAGCACATAAGCAAGTATCCAACTGAGAACCAAAATGCTCATTTGCATTGGAATACTAAAAGCGTTAAAATAAAAAGCAAGTAAAAGCATGACAGCGATTACAAGTCCTACAAGAAATATTCCTCCCATAAGCTTTACGGAAAGGATTTGCGCTTCTTTCCCACTCCCTTGAATTTGAGGACCTACTCCATGTGTAAAGACTTGTTGCTGTTCATCAGGCCTATCCGTTCTACTACTCGGTTTTCTGTTGGGAAAAAAGAATAAACGTTTTTTTGTGACGGGCTCCTCTTGATTTTGAGCATGCTTGCCTTCTGTATAGAGATTTAACAGAAAAATGCAATAATGTTCTGGCAGTAAATGATTCCGTCGCCAATTTTCAATCTCAGTAATAATAATTTTTCTACGTTGATCATCCAAGTAGACATCGCCTCCTTACTGCCATTTCTTTTTGTTAGTTTTGTGAAATGGATCATATTTGAAGTAATATCCTGTTTTTCCCAACAAAAAAGCCTACGTAGCGTATTTGGCAAAACGTAGGCTTAGTGCTTACCTTATCTTTATCGGCTATTCCAAAAAATCTTTTAAACGTTTACTACGGGAAGGATGTCTTAATTTACGTAGGGCTTTTGCCTCAATTTGACGAATACGCTCACGAGTTACCCCGAAAACTTTTCCTACTTCCTCAAGTGTTCTTGTACGACCGTCATCTAATCCGAAGCGAAGACGAAGTACGTTTTCTTCACGGTCTGTTAATGTATCTAAAACATCTTCTAATTGCTCTTTCAACAGTTCATAAGCAGCAGCATCAGAAGGAGCTAATGCTTCCTGATCCTCAATAAAATCACCTAGGTGAGAATCATCTTCTTCTCCGATTGGTGTTTCTAATGACACAGGCTCTTGAGCAATTTTCATGATTTCACGTACTTTTTCAGGAGTTAAATCCATCTTTTCAGCAATCTCTTCGGGAGCAGGTTCACGCCCTAATTCCTGTAGTAATTGACGGGAAACGCGAATTAGCTTATTGATGGTCTCAACCATATGCACTGGGATACGAATGGTTCTTGCTTGGTCAGCAATAGCACGAGTAATAGCTTGTCGAATCCACCAAGTTGCATAGGTACTAAATTTGTATCCTTTTTGGTAGTCAAACTTTTCAACTGCCTTAATTAGACCCATATTACCTTCCTGGATCAAATCTAGGAACAACATACCTCGCCCCACATAGCGCTTTGCTATGCTTACAACGAGACGCAAGTTAGCTTCTGCCAATCGGCGCTTTGCTTCTTCATCGCCTTGTTCAATACGTTGTGCTAGTTTAATCTCCTCTTCAGCGGAAAGTAGAGGAACACGCCCAATCTCTTTTAGGTACATACGCACAGGATCATTAATTTTGATTCCTGGTGGCACAGACAGGTCATCATATTCAAAGCCTTCCTGCTCCTCATCCTTGATCATCATAGCATCTGCTTCTTCGTCTTCTTCACTCTCATTACTGACATCGATCCCTTGATCACCTAGGAACTCGAAGAACTCATCCATCTGATCAGAATCCTGATCAAAGTTCGATAGACGATTTGTAATTTCTTTGAAAGTCAAGCTTCCCTTCTTCTTACCTAGTTCTACCAATTGTTCTTTTACCTGGTCCACCGACAAAGTCTCCATGTCTGATGTCAAGTTTTGCTTGTTCATCTATTTTCCCTCCTTCCTCGGGAATGATGCTGATAACTACCCTTCCCTCAAAGCATTTTCCATTTCGGCGATCTTCATCCCTAGTAAAGCGGCTTCAATAATAAGCTTTTTGCGCTGCTCCTCATCTATGGTGCTTCCCGCTTGCAAATTTAGTTGCTTTTGTTGTTCACGTAACCTTTGTAGTTCCGCGCGAACAGGGTAATTGTTCACCTGCTTGATGTAGTCTTCAATTTCCTTATCAGATACATCGTCTCTGCATTCCATCATGGCTAATCCCGAGGCTAATTGCTTGCACTTCTCATCTTCAACATAGTGTATAAAGGCTCCAGGATCTGTCGGATGCCCCTCTGCATAATAAGCATACAAGTAAGCGGCTAGAGCACTGTGTTCGTCCACTTGGAAATCTGCGTTACATTCCTGTTGCACACGTAAAGCAATTTCCGGATCACGCAACATATAGTATAGCAACATTCGTTCTGCATTTTCGTGTGCAGGTGCTTTTGTAACCATAAATTTGCCATTATTTATACTATTATTCCATGGTGCTGTAACTTTATCCCTTTGTTTCATTATTTTTTGTTGCTTGTACAGCTTTTTCGCTTCTGTCTTTACAGCCTCAAGGGATAAGGAATACTCCTCAGACAGTTGCCGTTCATACATATCCCGTTCGATCGCGTTCGGGAGTGTAACGATGAATTCCAGTGCCTGTCTTACATACTCAGCTTTATCCGCTTCATCTTGTATTACGGTTTTACTCCGCAAATGTTTCAATTGAAAGGACGTCACCGGCATTGCTTGTAATAATACTTGCTGGGAAAATTGTTCAGCGCCATACTGCCGTATATAATCATCAGGGTCACTACCCTGGGGGAGTGGAGCAATTCGCACCGTACAACCAGCTTTTTGCAATTGATCAATCGCTTTTGCCGTAGCATCCTGTCCGGCAAAGTCGCCGTCGTAGCAAAGGATTACCTGATCCGTGTTTCTTCTGATCAGATGTGCTTGTTGCTCCGTAAAAGCGGTTCCTAGCGTAGCGATTCCGTTACTAATGCCAGCCTGCCACGCAGCAATTACATCTGCATATCCTTCAAAAAGGATTACCTGGTTTCGTTTACGCATTTGGCTTCTCGCGCGATGCAAGTTAAATATAGTGCGACTTTTGTTGAATAGGAGTGTTTCTGGACTATTTAAATACTTGGGTTCCGAGCCGTCAATTGACCTTCCTCCAAATCCGATAACCTCTCCCTGTGAATCCTGAATCGGAAAGATAACTCTCTTGCGAAATTTGTCATACACTCTTCCACGATCATTGGAGGATAGTAATCCTGCTTCGACCATTAACTCTAACGGAAAATTACGCTTTACAAGGTTATCCTTAACGAAATCCCATGATTCAGGCGCAAACCCAATCATGTATTCGTCAATCGTCGTTCTAGTAAAGCCTCGGTTCTCCAAATACCGAAGAGCTTCCGATCCATAGGGAGTGGATGTTAAAACATAATGATATAGTTTCGCCACAAAACGATAGGCTTCATACATTTTCGCCTTCACGCTCTGCATCGGATTATCTTCGTGAGCGAGGGGAGCTGGCGGGGTTAATCCCACCCGGTCTGCAAGTTTTTGCAAGGCCTCAGGAAACGATAGCTGTTCGACTTGCATAACGAAAGAGAATACGTCTCCCCCAGCATGACACCCGAAGCAATGATAAAACTGTCGCTCCGCGTTCACATTAAAGGACGGGGTTTTTTCCGAATGGAACGGACACAAGCCTAGATAGGCGCGCCCCCTCTTCTTCAGTTGTACGTATTCTCCCACCACGTCTACGATGTCAACAGCTGCTCGAACCTGGTTGACGAACTCTTCGGGTGCAGATTGAGCCATAGCCATCCACCTTTTCACAGCAATGAAATTACTTTATTCGTCAAAGTTCGGCAAAATCCTTCTTTCAACTACTATTTTTTCTTTCTGAACTTATCGGCGTGTTTTGATTTTGTTACGTCGAATAATGTCAAGAATAATATTAGCCGTCTCTTCAACCGCTTTGATGGAAACATCAATCACGGGACAACCTACGCGTTCCATGATTTTTTTTGAGTATTCCAATTCTGTTTCAATCCGATCCATTGTTGCATAATTCGCTTGGGCAGTTAGACCTAATGCTTTTAATCGTTCCGTGCGAATTCCGTTTAATTGATCTGAATTTATGGTAAGTCCAATACATTTTTCCGCTGGTAGTAAGAACAATTCTTCCGGCGGTTCGACTTCTGGAACCAACGGTACATTTGCTACCTTCAAGCGTTTGTTTGCCAAATACATGGACAACGGGGTTTTAGATGTACGCGAAACCCCAATTAATACAACATCTGCTCGAAGTAAGCCACGAGGGTCTCTGCCATCATCGTATTTTACAGCGAACTCAATGGCCTCCACTTTTCGGAAATAATCCTCATCCAATTTACGTACTAATCCAGGCTTGCCGGATTGTTTCGTCTGGAGTAGATCTTCCATAATGGTTAATAATGGACCCATTACATCCACAATGGGCACATTATGTCTGTTGGCTTGTTCCAAAATATAAGTCTTTAGTTCAGGAACAACGAGAGTAAACACCACCAGAGCTTTTGATTCTTTGGCGGAAAGGATAACTTCATCAATGGATTCTTTATCCTCGATGTACGGATACTTGTGAATATCTACCGTTTTACCGCTAAATTGACTTGATACTGCCCTTACGACAAATTCTGCTGTTTCTCCAATTGAATCCGATACGACATAAATTAATTGGGTATTCATTTCCAATCTAACTTCCCCCTACACATTCGTCTCTTTGCCAAGCTCCACAAAAGCTCTAGAAATTGTTGTTTTGGTAATTCTGCCCAACAATTCAAAGGTTTTTGGATCTTCTTCGTTGGGGCGTACGACCGGCAGTGAATCAATTTGGAATTCAATCAATTTTTGTGCAGTATCCAGAAGAGTTTCTTCTGGAGAACACGTGACGATATTAGGCATTCTTGTCATGATGATGCTGACAGGTATGCTCTCCAATCCCTTGTTACCTAATGAGGCCCGGAGTAAATCCTTTCGGGACACTACACCAGCTAACAGACCTTTTTGATTGACAACAAACAATGTACCTACATCTTCTAAGAATAAAGTCACAATTGCATCATACACCGTCGCTGATTCAGCCACGACGATAGGCACCGCTTTATAATCATTTACTACTAGCTTGTGCAGTCGTTCTGCAATAACCGACGATGTAGGACGACCTGCATAAAAATAGCCAACCCTCGGTCTGGCATCTAAATAACCCGACATAGTAAGGATGGATAAATCAGGTCGAAGAGTAGCCCTTGTGAGATTCAGGTGCTCAGCAATATTCTCACCTGTAATTGGACCTTCATCTTTTACAATTTGCAAAATTTGTTCTTGGCGTTTGGTCAATTCGATGACGGATCACCACCGATTCATAAATTACTATCCCTAGTATTACTCTATAAAGAGATAGATTCCTGCAAAAGAATCGTAAAAAGCTTTTTTTCTGCTACTCTAATGTACTGAAAGTAGAAAAAAGCCTCCACAAAAGGAGGCAGGGAGCTCATGTCCCGATAAGCCGATGTTTATGTATATATATATGATCACAATTGATCATGATAGCCAAAAAACTATGCCTTGTCAAATCCATCTGAAAACTCTAGACGTTCCATTTGTTCTAGAAAGTTTCGGCTTTTGAGACGGAGGTCAATATGCTGATCTAAATACCTATGCAACAGAAGCCTCAGTTGGTTTCGTGTATTTATTTTTACTTCAATCTCTCCTAAACGCTCAAGGGGGAATAATAAAAACAGCCGTAATAATTTCCAAGTTGCCGGTAAAATATGAAACGAATAAGGATCAGTAGGTGTACATCTCTGACATAAAAGACCACCTTGCGTGATACTAAACGTATAAGGTTCGCCCTCTGCACCACAAGAAATGCAACTTTCAAGATGCGGACGAATTCCAGCAAGAACCAGCATTTTACTTTCAAAAATACGGCAAAGAATCTCAGAATCCTTACCTTCATCCAAATACTGGAGTGTATGAACCAATAATTGGAACAGGTAAGGATTAGACTCACGCTCTTCAGTCAAACGATCTAACATCTCTGCCATATAAGCAGAATAAGCAGTCAGCATTAAATCTTGACGGAGGTCTTTAAAAGATTGAAGAATATCCCCTTGCGTGAGCTCCGGCATTCCTGTCCCTGTTCCTTTTTTACATAGATAGTATCCATGTGTAAACAATTGAGATACGGCGGCCAGGCGACTTCGAGGTTTTTTGGCCCCCTTTGCCATTACCCCGACCTTACCGTATTCTCTAGTGTAGAGCGTAACCACTTTACTACTTTCTCCGTAATCAACGCTACGGATGACAATACCTTCCCACTTTACAAGCATACCTGAGAATCACCCTGTTCCAATAGGGCTTGATCCAGTGATCCTGCATCATCAGCAACGTTTTGCGCTTCATGATGTTCCTTATAAAGAAGGTAAGCGTGGATATCACCGGTTGAAGCAAAGTAACTCCAAGAAAAGTTGCGAAGCATGTTGCATCATCCTTTCCTTTTTTCGGCTCCACTTTCTTTATATAGAATCCACCGTAGCCCCCATTTCTATGCCTTGGAAAAATTGTCACGTATAGTAAGGAAAAAGTTTATTTCTCTTCATAGAAACCAAAATTACGAAGCATTCTTTCCTGATTACGCCAATCTTTCTTCACTTTTACCCATACTTCTAAAAAGATTTTTTCTCCTAATAAACGCTCCATATCAACCCGTGCACGTTTGGAAATTTCTTTTAGCATGTCCCCTCTTTTTCCGATCAGAATTCCTTTTTGGGAATCACGTTCCACGTAGATTGCGGCATAAATGTATAATGTTTTTCCATTTTCCCCACGCTTCATTTCCTCCACCGTTACAGCGATTGAATGCGGAATCTCTTCACGCGTCAGATGAAGAACCTTTTCACGAATCAATTCCGCTATGATAAAGCGCTCAGGATGATCCGTTACTTGATCTGCTGGATAATACATGGGACCTTCTGGCATTTCCAACAAAATGGATTGTAGTAAGGCATCTGTATTGTTTCCTTGTAAAGCAGAAATAGGAACAATTTGTTTAAAATCATGATGCTTCCGATATTCATCAATTAACGGAAGCAATTCTTCTGGATGAATTTGGTCAATTTTGTTAATAACCAAGAAGACCGGGGTATTAACCTTCTCCAAACGCTCGAGAATATACTCTTCTCCTGCCCCACGTTTTTCCGTGGCATCAATTACGAACAGCACCAAGTCTACTTCATTAAGAGTGTTCTCAGCAGCTGCTACCATGTAATCGCCCAATTTGGACTTCGCTTTATGAATACCTGGTGTATCAATGAAAATTAATTGACCTTTGTCAGTGGTATACACAGCACGAATCTGATTACGTGTGGTTTGGGGTTTATTGGACATAATGGCGACTTTTTGCCCAACAACTTGATTTAATAATGTGGATTTCCCTACATTTGGTCGTCCAATAATTGATACAAATCCGGATTTAAACGTTTCTTTCTTTTTATGATTATCCAAGAAGATCCTCCTTTGTAAAAGCACCTGGCAATAGTTCACTCACTGTAGTTACCGTAACATCTCCATTTAAATTGGACAAGATTACCTTCATATCAGGTGGGCACATTTCTGCCATAACCTGACGGCATGCTCCACATGGTGGTACTGGTTTCGGTGTATCCGCTACCACAGCGATTGCTTGGTAAGTCTTATCTCCATCGGAATATGCTTTAAACAAAGCTGTTCGTTCTGCGCAGTTGCACAGAGGATAAGCAGCATTTTCAATATTACATCCTAGATATACTTTACCCGTTTCTGATAATAATGCAGCACCCACCGGGAATTTGGAATAAGGTACGTAAGCTGTTTCTCTTGCTACTTTTGCTTGTTCAATTAGTTGTTGTTGGTTCATACAATTCTTCCTCTCCTGTTTCTAAATAAAAATGAAGATGCCAAGAGACCAGACGATGCCGTTCCCATTTTGGGAGGTTCGTCTAGCTGTTTCCTTGACCGTGATTAACGTGTCCTAGCGAGTAAAGAAATAGGCATATAAAGGTGGTCCAAGAATGAGGATTCCAATTACGACTGCAAACATAGCGGATACAAAGACAGCTCCAGCAGCGACATCCTTCGCTATTTTTGCTTGTGGATGATACTCTTCTGTAACCAGATCAACGACAGCTTCAATGGCAGTATTAAGTAGTTCAAGCGCCCAAACAACAGCAATAACCAATAATAATAGGCTAAGCTCTAGGCGAGTAACTTGTAGCCAAATGGATACAATAACCACACCGAGCGCAGCTACTACGTGTATTTGCATGTTTCGTTGGGTGCGTATAGCATGGTTAATTCCCTGTAGAGCATAACCAAAACTACGCCATAAACGAAGCCACTCCTTCACGTTGACCGCCCCTATCTCGTCAAACCGACTTCTTGCAGGATATTTTCCTGACGGGTAAACATTTCTTTTTCTTCCTCAGGTGTCCCATGGTCATAGCCAATCAAATGCAAAAATCCATGCACTGCTAGAAAACCAAGCTCGCGTTCAAAAGAATGGCCATAATCTTGCGCTTGTTCTTTTGTTCGTGGGATTGAGATGATGATATCGCCTAGCATATTAGGATAGTCATCAAATTCACTTTCTTCCACAAATATCTCCATGTCACCCTCGCCCTCTTCATTCAGTGCAAACGATAGCACATCGGTAGGACGATCCACTCCACGATAATCGCGATTCAACTCATGGATACGTTCATTGTTTACAAGTGTGATAACCACTTCGCCCGTAATCTCTTCAAATTGGGCTGCTTTTTGTAAGCACTCTTCAATAAGTTGTTGGTGCTCTTGAGTGATTTCTTCGTCTTGCTCATTTACAATTTCAATCGTCAGCAATGTTCTTCCCTCTTTTTCTTCTGAAACATATCATAATTTATAATCACATAAAGAGACTCCAAGAGGAGCCAGCCTAATTCTGCTGCTCCTCTCTGGAATACGCTGTAATGATTTTTTGAACCAAGCTATGACGTACAACATCTGTATCCTGGAATTCGATAAAAGCGATGTCAGAAATAATGGAAAGAATGCGCTCTGCTTCTCGCAGACCAGACTTTTTGCCTTTTGGCAGGTCAATCTGAGTCACATCCCCCGTGATGACCATTTTGGAGCCAAAACCCAAGCGCGTCAAGAACATTTTCATTTGTTCTGGTGTAGTATTTTGTGCTTCATCCAGAATAATAAAGCTATCTTCTAAAGTACGCCCCCTCATATAAGCAAGCGGAGCTACCTCGATGATACCTCGTTCCATCATTTTACTAACCTGTTCAGTTCCTAACATATCATACAAAGCATCATAGAGCGGTCGTAGATAAGGGTCTACCTTCTCTTGTAAATCACCTGGTAAGAAACCAAGACTTTCGCCCGCTTCCACAGCTGGACGAGTGAGAACAATTCGTTTTACTCGACCGTTTTTGAGAGCTTGTACGGCCATTACTACCGCTAGATATGTTTTACCAGTACCAGCAGGACCAATTCCAAACACGATATCATTTCGTTTAATAGCAGACAAATAATGGCGCTGCCCTAAGGTTTTAGCCCGGACTAATTTACCGCGGTGAGAACGTGCTACCTCTTCTTCATAAAGATGCAGAAGCTCTTGTTCTTCCCCTTTTTCTGTTAGCTGCATCGCATAGTATACATCACGTTCGGATAACGTAATTCCCCTGCGGATCAGCTGCAATAAAGTATCAAATAGCGTAGCCAGCTTGTCGACTTCTGCCTTTTCCCCACTGATGACGAATGCGCCGGTGCGGGTTCCTATCTGAGCTGTTGTTTTTTCTTCGATCTTTTTTAAATAGGAATCATGAGGTCCAAACAAAAGCAATGCTTCCTGTGCATCTGCAAACTGGATCACTACTTCTTCTTGTACTTGCAACCTTTGTCCATCTCCTTGCCATCAGTTATTTTAGTTTGGTGTGCCTTCTAGTGCGGGCGGCGTAGCAACAATTGGTTGGTCCATCGCTATATTTTCGATAACGGAAAAATAGATACTTACATAAACTTTACCATTCTCTTGTTTTACGTGCAAAACTTTTTCTTCTTTTATCTTCGCATCTTCTCCAGCTCGTTTCAAGATATCTGCTTTTGCAAATTGTTTAGCTACCTCAAGAGCATTCTGATCGCTCATTCGAATAACCTTAGGCTCCAGCTCTCGATCAATTTCTGTTTTCCATCCGAACGGCAATTGATAGTCAAAAAAAGCTGCTTGAAAACGTTTTTCTGTCTTACGATCATGCTTGTACGACTTGACTTCAAATGGCCAGAGACGTACAGCGGATGACCCAAAAATCAAAAAGTGTTGCTTCTGTTTTTCTCCCGTATAAATAAGCTGGTTCTGGATTAAGGGAACGGTCACGTCAGATCGATACCAGACCTCTCCTTTCACTTGTCCTCGGGCAGAAACAACAGATTGACGTTCCTCATTGCCAATAATACCTGAAATTAAAACCTGCCCCTTATCAACATATTGATTCGCTTTAACCATAGTCTTACCTGTTTCTGCAAAAATACTGTGGATGACCGCTTTTTTCTTTGCCACAACATGTTTAGGTTCATGCGCAACACTCTTTTCCGGATCAACCTTTTCAACGACTTGAATAATTGCCTTTGTACCATTTAACTCTACACCTACCCATGAGGCTTCTGGAATATAGCCTAAAATGCGACGCTGTAATTCTTGTGGGTCCCCAATTTTGAATTTCCATGCACCTGCTCTTAACCCCACCTTCTCGGCAGCTTGTGTCACCTGATATTGCGAGATATTCTGTGTTCCTTGTACTTCGATTTGCCATACAAACGTGGAGAGCATGTACAATCCGAATAAAAAAATTAAAATGCCTGCAACAAACCCAATTCTCATTCGCATCCGTAAAAACAAAAAAGGTAAACCATCTCGACTTGTCACATGTACACGGCAGCCTGTCTCCTTTAAGAAGGGACGAAGCCGATAAAAATCGGCAATCATCATCTCACACTGTCCAAGCTCAGGATCTAAACGCTTGATATTCCACATTGAAATGTTTTCGCGGACAGCTAGGTTGATAAGACGTTCGAACCGTTTACCGCGAATTGTTACTGTTATATGACCTTCGTACCATTCTTTTACTACGTTTCGCATCTGTATCCCCCTCAAACTCGTCACGTATTTTGAATGAACGTTATCTTGCCAATTCTACCTTCCAACAACACTTCTTCCTTCAAAATAGCACGAATCACCAGCTGTTCCCCTATGACAAGCAACTGTCCGTTTGTTAGTAATAAGCGAAGTTCGGTATCGCTAAATTGCAGGACACCCCGGTGGTTTTCTATATACATTTGCAAATGACCAATCATTGTAATTCTCGGGACTTCGAGTACCACATCCTGAGGTAGATCCAACACGCCCACAGCCATTCGGCGCAGTCGGCGGCTCCATTTCTTCATATGTAAGCCCCCTTTTTCCTTGCATATACACCAGACTTGCTTGAGTGGAGTCTGTTAAATGGGATAGCCGTGTGCTTGCAACACAAAAATCCGTTCTTTTATACCTATGCAGGGGGTAGGGCTTATCATGCTGGGAATTTGAAAAAGGTAGAGGGGATTTCCATACGTTTCGTTAGAGGCGATTTCGAAAAAAACAAATCAATCAAATTGGTTAACTTCGTAAGTAAGTAGTTGGGATGAAAAGATGTCGATTGAACCTTACATACTAACCTTGGAAAGAAAATTCCCCTGACAACTGGGGGCGTATTGAAACGGGAAGAGAAACACAAACTTGTTCTTATTCTGTAAGGAAAAAGCCATCCGTTCTCTAAAGGATTTGCGTAGGACTAGAAAAACCGCATGATCTAATAGAAAAACCCGCATGTCTATATACAACATACGGGTCTTACATCATTTAATTCTCACCTTTACCATGAGCCCCATCACAATAAGGTAATTTTTCAGACATTCCACAACCACAAATTCTTACCGTCTTAGCTTCACTAAATTTAACAATATACGGGGTTTTCCCTGTTCCTTGTCCATTATGAGTGCCATCACAGTAGGGGGCATCTTCTGTAAGGCCACACATACAGTAAAATTTAACGCCTGGTTCTTCCTTCACGACGATTGGGCCTTTTTTATCATAGAGGGCCATAATGCTTTCTCTCCTTTGTTCACTTAGCCTATCTAATGGTAGGTAGTATTAATGTTAGTATATCACGTCCCTAGTTATTACGTTTTAGATGCATAACAACTATTCATAAAGGAATAATCCAAGTTTAGAAAAGCCCCTACTGTCAAGCTAAAAGTGACAAAACGTAGTAACATCTTGTATTTACTGATTCTCTATCACCCACACTTTTAGTGGGCATAATAAATAGACCTATTGCATATGATTCTTACTCTCTCATTAGGTAAGTTTTACTTTTAAGTAAGTCGCACTATCTTACACGTTATCGAAGTTCCTCTCAACCATTTCATATTCTATTACCTATAAGGTTAAGGGCTTAAAGGGATTCATAATTCCCTTTTTCTTATCGTTATTATATGTATTTCTCTAATCACTTAGGTAATTTTGCGATATAGACAACATCTGGCACTCCTCGTTCTACCTCTACTGTATACTCCTCTACTTCATTAAAATACTCAGATAATCGTAGAGCAAAAGCTTCTGAAGAATTAGCACTCCAAAATGCAATAACACCCTCTGGGTTCATCAAACCAAGTAAGGTGTTAAGTCCTGCTTCCTTATAAAGTGAATTGTTTTCTTCTGTAACAGTCCAATCCGGCCCATTGTCAATATCGAGACAAATCACATCAAATTTTTCGTTTGTTTCCTGCATCCATTTGAGAAGATCTGCTTTTACAACACGGGTTCGAGAGTCAGAGAGAGCATGATCCGAATATTCGGCAAAATATAGGTTATTCCATTCAATGATCTTTTCCTCTATTTCTACGACTACAACCTCTTCTACCCTGTTGCTTCTTAAAGCTTCTGAAAGAGAAAATCCCACACCTAATCCACCAATCAATATTTTTTGAGGCTTATGAACGCAATCAAGAGATGCCTTAACCATAAGACGCTCTGATTCTCCATTATAAGTTGCCATCAAAAAAGTTCCATTGCTAATAATCTCATAATTGTTATTTCGATACTGAAGCTGAATTTCACCGCGTGGTGTAGAGCATCGTTCTAAGATTTTAATGTTTGGTTGCAAGATCGTATCCTCCCTTTGAAAAGATGGGCTTCATCAAACTCCGACGGATCATATCTGTGAAGTATTGGAAGGCCATACAAGCGTCAGTTATGTACATGACGGCTACTCATTTCCACCAACCACTTGTATCTCCTATCCATAGTAACAAAAATCTTACATAGTAATGTTGCCATTATCTTTTTATTAGGAAGAGAACATGGAATCCTATTACTTATTATACGCTTAGCTTAGCTGAGCTTGTTGATCATAAATACAAAAGGACCCCAGGGCGACAATCATGCCCGAGGTCCTTTTGTAGAGTAGGGAACTAATATTACTCCACTACCGATACTTTCCCATTCTGTAGCCACTAAAAGCTGACGTAGGATGTGGATCTTTACTACGTGGCTTTCCTAAAACGATCGCCCATCTCATACCATCTAATGCTGTTCCTGCTAGCTTAACCGGTTGTCTTTTGGCTGTGACTATAGCTTGCTCCTGTGATGTACGAATGGATGACCCATGCAATTTAACATTCAATAACTTACTGTTTTTATGCTCAGTAGGTGCTATAACCATCTGAGTAGCGTTTGCTTCATACTTCTCCTCCAACATTGATCGGCCTTCTCCAAGTTGCTTTTCCAACTCGGTTCTTCCATCCTGTGGTGAGCCGTTCTCTGAATGTATGGGGGTTTCAGGTTGATCCTCCAGAAAAGTACCCTGCCATTCTGTTGACATTGAGGGTGAACTTGTAGAGGCAGGATGATATGGTGCTGGATTTTCTGATTGGGACGTTGAAGGAATCTCAAGCACACCTGGTTGCGCTTCCTGTCTTGGGTCCCTTTTTACTACCTGCCGTTGATATGGTGGTAGCATTTCTCCAGGCTTCCTATTCGTAGGTTGCATAGGATTCATCTTAGGTCCCTTGTTATTATCAAACTTTTTACCAGTTAACAAATAAAAGATCAGCTCGATGAGAGTTTCCATGCCTCATCACCTATTTCTTATCTATGTCGTTTTTCTTTGTACCTTCAGGGTCACCAAATGATTCTCTCATAGAAGTATCTGCCATGATGTTCTGCATGTTGTAATAATCCATAACACCTAGCTTACCCGAACGCAATGCTTCCGCCAAAGCAAGTGGTACCTCCGCTTCGGATTCAACTACTTTTGCTTTCATCTCTTCAACGCGCGCTTTCATCTCTTGCTCAGTTGCCACAGCCATTGCACGACGTTCTTCCGCTTTTGCTTGAGCGATACGTTTGTCAGCTTCTGCTTGGTCTGTTTGCAATTGAGCACCAATATTTTTACCTACATCTACGTCCGCAATATCGATCGATAGAATCTCAAAAGCTGTACCTGCATCTAGACCTTTGTTTAATACTGTTTGAGAAATAAGATCTGGGTTTTCTAACACATCTTTATGTTTGTTAGACGAGCCGATAGTAGTAACAATTCCTTCACCGACACGAGCGATAATCGTCTCTTCACCAGCACCACCAACTAAACGATCAATATTCGCACGCACTGTTACTTTCGCCTTTGCACGAACTTCAATCCCATTCATCGCTACTGCGGCGATAATTGGAGTTTCAATCACTTTCGGGTTAACGCTCATTTGTACTGCTTGCAATACATCACGACCAGCTAAGTCAATCGCTGCTGCACGTTCGAAGCCTAGTGGAATATCTGCACGTTGAGCTGCTACCAAAGCATCTACCACTCTATCAACGTTACCACCAGCTAAAAAGTGACTCTCTAATTGGTTTGTATTAAGGTCAAGACCAGCCTTACGTGCCTTAATTAATGGATTGACGATACGGGCGGGAGTTACACGACGCAAACGCATCGCTACCAATGTTAGAATGCTTACGCTAACACCTGAAGCTAAGGCAGAAATCCAAAGCATTACCGGTACAAATGAAAAGAAAACAGACAATACAATGATGACAACCGCGATCATAAACACGAAAGATATCATGCTTGTGTCCATCTAAATCTACCCCTTACTTTCATTTTTACATTCTTGCACGACAATTCGTGCTCCTTCTACTTGAACCACTTTAATTGCGCTACCAGCTGCAATGTATCCACCTGCACTTACAGCATCAATACGTTGTTCGCCAATCAAGATTACCCCAGCAGGACGCAAAGTGGTTAAAGCTACACCTGTTCTACCAAGTAGATCATTTTGATTTTTTGGAGCGACATACCCTGTATCTTTATGTTGCTCCTCTTTTAGAACAAATTTACTCCAGGTTCCCCTTAATCCGAAATATTTAGCCAGTATAAAAGCTACAATAAGCGTAATAATGGCTGCAATTCCCAGGGATGTAAGCCCTTGTTTAGTATCATAAGCAGCTAATACTAGACCTGTGGACATGCTTGCAAAACCAAGGAAGCCTACAATGCCACCCGGCAAAAAGATTTCTAGAATCATTAGAATGACCCCAATTATAAACAGACCAATATCCAGCCAATTGGCAAAGCCCGCTACAAAATGCCCGAAGAAATAGAGTGTAAAGGACAAGATACCAATAATACCCGCAACCCCAAAACCAGGAGCAAACAACTCAATAATCACTCCAAGCATCCCAATTAACAATAGACAGCTTAGGACAACAGGATTGGTTACAAACCTTGCAACCTTCTCAGTAGGCGTGGGAGAGATGTGTAAAACCTCACTCTCATTTACTCCTACATATTGAAACAGCTCAGCCTTGCTACGGACAATTTTATCTGCATATCCTAGCCTCTGCGCTTCTTCAGCGCCAAGGGATAAAATTTCACCCTTCTTTTTTAATCCAGCAAAATCCTGATCAATATAGACCATCGCTTTCGCTACGGAAGCATCCCTGCCGTTTAATTTTGCAGCTTCCTCCATCATTTGAGCCCATCCAGAAGTAATTTTCACCGGAGCTGCGTTCCCTTGTACATCAATCGGTGCAGCAGCTCCGATACTACTTCCCGGTTCCATCACAATCTCATTCGCATTTAAGGCGATGTAAGTTCCTGCTGAAAAAGCCTGATTGTTAATATAGGCAACGACTTTCATAGGTGCACTTCTAATCAATGCACCGATATTGCCAGCCGAGACCACATCTCCACCTGGAGTATTAATGTCAAGTATAATGACATCGGCACGTTGTTCATTGGCTTCTTGGAAAGCACGGCCCAAAAAGCTTTCAAGACCGCGCTCGATATCTTGCTCAACAGGCACATAAAAAACTCGTTTACCTGCCGCTTCTACAGGCTGAGACCAAGCCGTCCAGGCTAATATCCCTCCAGCAAACATCATCAAAGCAAGCATACAGGCAAACATGCGAGTAAAGGCTAGATGTTGTCTCAAGGTGCAATTCCTCCTTTCCTATCATGTTTTGTAACATCTTACGTAGGTATACGAGTAGATAGGAAGGAAGTTTCAATAAGTTGTAAAAGTCATGAAATAGCAAAGAAAAGCCTTGTCGATAAGGGGATCCCCTATCTGACAAGGCTACTTATTCTACTCTACCGCAAAAAATCCAGCCTACATGAGACTGGATTTTATTTGCTTATGAAGGTAATTCTTCAGAGACGATTCGTTGGACAAGGTTACCGTCAGCTTTGCCTTTTACTTTAGGCATGATGGCTCCCATGACTTTGCCCATCTCTTTCTTGGAAGTAGCGCCAACAGCAACTACAGCCTCGCGAACGATTTGACGAATCTCCTCTTCGCTTAATTGAGCAGGCATATAAGCCAATATAATATCCATTTCGTCACGTGTCTTTGTCGCTAAATCCTCGCGACCGGCTTTCTCAAACTCATGGAGGGAGTCACGGCGTTGCTTTAACTCACGGGTCAAGATAGTCAGCACTTCATCGTCGGACAGATCTCGACCCAGCTTAATCTCTTCGTTTTTAATGGTGGCTTTGACCATGCGAATAACGGAGAGCTTTAAGGCCGATTTGTCCTTCATCGCTTGCTTCATATCGTGATTGAGTTGCTCCATTACACTCATGATGAGCCCTCCCGTTAATTAGAACTTACGTTTACGAGCCGCTTCGGATTTTTTCTTGCGAGCAATGCTAGGCTTTTCAAAGTGGCGACGCTTACGAAGCTCAGCCAACACTCCAGCTTTAGCATTTTCACGCTTAAAACGACGAAGCGCGCTCTCCAAAGATTCATTTTTTCTAATGCGTACTTCTGCCATCTATTTTCCCTCCCTCCGCTTGAAACCGTGGGACAACTGTTCATTGTTCTACAGACTGTCAGACTACATTATAAATCAGTGAAGGGCGTTAGGTCAACCTTTTTCCAACCCTCAACCAAAAAACTTGCTTGGGTATCTTTTACAAAGATTCTTCAAGCAAGGCTCACTATTATCATACCTTATAGAAACAGCTATCGCAATAGACGCATGCTCCTATTCCCATTTTATCCACTTTACATGCTCTTGCTATTGCGGCATTGCGTCCACCGTGTTAGCATGACGTGGGATGCCTTCTATTAGGCTATTTTTTTATCCATATCGGTTATACCCATCGTTATCTGTGGACTTAGCAGAAATGATGACAAGGAGAGAATAAAACTATGTTACCAACCACTTTAAATACCATCACTAAGATGGCGCAAGGAATCCTTGTTCAAGGGAATCCTGAAGCCAATGTAACCAGTGCTCATTTTGACAGTCGTCAATTACACCCAGACAGTTTATTTGTTCCATTGGTAGAAGCACGCGATGGACATGATTTTATCAAGCAGGCACATGAATCTGGAGCAATTGCTACTCTCGTATCCGACTTATCCAAAGTTCCGGCTACTCTCCCAAAAGATTTCGGTCTGATACTTGTAAATGATACTTTGACAGCATTTCAAAAGATAGCAAGTGCTTATCGAAATCAGTTTTCTATTCCATTCATTGCCGTTACAGGCAGTACAGGCAAGACAACTACGAAAGATATGGTTTCTCATCTTTTAGCTAGTACACGCCCAATCTGTAGTACGTATAAAAACTTTAACAATCATATCGGCCTTCCCTTTTCCTTATTGCATCTCGATAATACTCATGAAGTTGCGGTTCTGGAGCTTGGCATGAGCCACGCTGGAGAGATTGATTTATTAGCTTCTATTACAAAACCAACCTATAGTGTGATTACAAGTATTGGTGAAGCTCATATGGAGTATTTTGGGACGCTTGAAAAAATCGCCCTAGCAAAAGCAGAACTATTGCCTCATACAGCCCCCACAGGCCGTGTTTACCTAAATGGAGATAACGAATACCTCCAGAAAGTTAAGCACTTATCTGATAGCCCAATTTGCTATTATTCTGTGGAAGAACCTGCTGATCTATGGGCGTCGGATTTAGTTACAGATGATAAGGGTACCCACTTCACTGTACACTTTGAAGATCAACAAAGCCTGCGTGTATTTATGCCACTATTTGGTACATATAATGTATCCAATGCTTTACCAGCTATCGGAATTGCACGCGAACAAGGAATGAGCTTTGAGGAGATTCAACAAGCAATGAAGACCTTAAGCATCTCAGGCATGCGCTTTGAAATCCATACATCTCAAAACGGTATGATTATCGTCAACGATGCTTACAACGCCAATCCCTTATCAATGAAAGCTTCTATTGAAAACTTTGCAGACCTTTTTCAAGACCGTACCAAAGTATTAATATTAGCTGATCTCTTGGAATTAGGCTCAGATAGTCAGGCATTGCACGCAGGAGTTGGAGAATATGTATCAAAGTGGGATGATTGCTTTACTTGCATGGTAACAATCGGAGAGGATTCACGATTTATTGGGGAACACTTTACGGGAGAGAGCCATCATTTTAGCTCTAAGGAAGAAGCTATGGTTTACCTACGTTCTTTATTGAAACCACATTCTGCCGTGTTATTAAAAGCTTCCCGGGGCATGAAACTGGAAACACTACTACCTTCATTGCAGGAAATTTAATTTACTTACTCCCAAGATGCGTCATACATGTTGCTTGAATTGTTTCAGAAAAGCATTTCTTCCAGCGTCTGTTCTTTATGCTGAAAGAGGTGCTTTTTTATATAAATCCTGTAATAACTAACTACAAATTATCTGAAACTTCCTATTAAAACAAACGTTATACATAGTGGGGAAGAAAACTAATCTCCCCCCTCATTAAAATGATTGGAGGCCAAATATTGTTAGTCACTATTGTGCTTATCATTCTATTTTTAATCCTTGTCCCCTTCTTACTTAAACGTAGTCAATCCCATTCACAATCAACAAGTCATTATTCGTCTTCAACTAGCTCTTCCACTTTTTGGTCCCAAAATGATACTCAACCAGATTGTGGGGATGTATCATCTAGCGATAGCTGGGGTAGCTGTAACGACTCCGGAAGTAGTGATTCTGGAGGTGGTGGATCAGATTAAACCAAGGAAAGAAGGTAATAAACACCAGGTACAACACCTGCTGAGATAGAGTCTCCTAGGCATAAAAGTGATTCATACGGCCTTCTTAGAGAGGGCTTTTTCACATTCTACCTAATAAAAAACATGTGAACAAAGAGGTCTTTACCAAATTAAACGTCTAGAAGTTAGGAAAATCTTGTTTTTAGCTTGTTTTATTATTGCAGTCACCCCTTAAGATATTGTACGTTAGAATCAAGCTTGGAGGGGATAAGCATGGAGTTTCGAATATCAGTAGTGGAAGCTTTACAAGGAATTAATGCTAAACTCGACAGTATGAACCATGAAATTAAAGTTACTCAAATAGAAACGAAGGACATAAAAAAAGAGTTGAGTGGGATTAAATCAAAGATGAGTAATATCGAAACAGAGTTAAACATTGTAAAACAAGAATCAGGTCGTATTAAAAAAGATATAGATAGGATCAAATCTGAATCATATGGTATTAAAAAAGACTTAGATCTAATCAAATCTGAATCATATGGTATTAAAAAAGACTTAGATTTGATCAAATCCGAATCAAATGGTATCAAAAAAGACTTAGATCTAATCAAATCTGAATCAAATGTCATTAGAAGTGATTTAGGTACTATCAAGAAAGAAATTCATGATATGAAGGCTGTCCAAACCGATCATACACACCTCCTTCAGCGCATTGAAGAGAACCAAACACAGGATATCCTAGCTATCCTAAAAACTATTAATAAAAAAATAGATAGCAAAAAATTCGGACGTTATGCTACTTAACCAATGTTCCAATAAAATGAATCAACAATAACCATCTAAAATTAAAATAATACGTTAAGAAAAAAAGCCTTCCCAAATTGAGAAGGCTCCCGCTTTATTCTAACTCTTCTGCTGCCACAATATTTCTTTGTTTTTCTTCGTAACGTTCTAGTCCAAGTTGGACAAGTCGATCAATTAGTTCGGCATACGGAATCCCTGCTTCTGCAAATAACATAGGATACATGCTAAATGGTGTAAAGCCTGGCATCGTATTAACCTCATTAATCACCACACGGTCATTTTCCTCATCATAGAAGAAATCAACACGGGATAGACCAGAACCATCCAAAGCCTGAAATGCCGTCTTCGCCATCTCAGCAATACGATCCGCTACTTGCTGTGGTAAATCAGCAGGGATTTTGAGATCAGTACCTCCACCTTTATATTTCGCTTCATAATCATAAAATTCTTTTGCTGCAATAACTTCGCCAATAACGGAGGTACGCAATTCTTCATTTCCCAATACGCCAATTTCTACCTCACGAGCTTTAATGAACTCTTCAATAATAATACGACGGTCAAATTTGCAAGCAAGTTCCAAAGCTCCACGCAAATCTTCGCGGTCTTTCGCTTTAGTAATCCCTACGCTTGAACCCATGTTGGCTGGCTTTACAAAACAAGGATATCCCAGTTTTTGTTCAATCTGATTCATAACGCTATCTACATCACGCTCGATTTGAGAACGTAAAAAGCCCATGTAATCAACTTGATCAAGACCTGCTTGAGCAAAAACATTTTTCATCATTAATTTATCCATTCCCACTGCAGATGCCATAACTCCTGTACCAACATAAGGAATACCTGCTAATTCCAATAAACCTTGTACAGTGCCGTCCTCACCATTTGGTCCATGAATCACTGGAAAAATAACATCTACCTCCTGATGAATAGACATCACATTAGCTGGATTACCGACCAATGATTGGTTACCCACATGAGTTATTTTCGCTTGCTCCTCTTGATTATTGTCATGATGACCAAGAGAAATCCCCCCACCTAAACGCAATGCATTTACATTTTCGAGTACTTGACCAGCGATAGGTCCTCCTTTTAACCAGGTGCCATCCATTTGTACATAAATTGGTTGTACTTCATATTTATTTTGATCTACTGCCTTCATAATAGAAAGGGCCGTCGAGAGCGATACCTCATGCTCAGATGTCTTTCCTCCGTAAATAATACCCAATCGGATTTTGTTTTTCATGTATATGCCCCTTTCCCTTCTGTTCAACACGGCTGTTTCACTTAATCCTTATTATTATGCTTACAGCCTAAAAAGTGCTTTTGCCACGTATTTTCCTTTCTCAGCATACAAAATGTTACTGTGGCTGACAAGGGTGAATGGGGTTAATTCTAAGAAGACTTAAAAATCTTTTCTAGTAAAGATAGCTACTGGAGCTCGGTATCAACCTATAAACATTGCGATCTTTCGCAAAAATAGAGCACTTATGATCAAGATACATGCATAGGGATATGAATCATTTTGACTTAGATAAAAGTATGAGGTGGAGAACAAAAAAGGAGTAAGACACGGCTTGAAGCAACTAGCAGTTGATCTGATACTTCTTCAAAATAAAGAAGGAAATAAATTAAATTATGCAAAACGTAATGTAAAAATAATTACGTCATTTCCATTCATCATTAAATACAATTTATGATATTTCACTGCATTTTAAATCAAACTAAAAAAATTCAAATCCTGAATAACCAAAATTATAGCAAAGAGCAAGTAAATAGCATGATAGAACTAATACTTCATAACCATATGTCAAATTTGTTGTCAGAATAATGTTACGTTTGATATGATGGACAAATTAATTGGATTAGAAAGAAGGCTGTTCCTTATGTACTTCTTACGTAGCGGCGAAAAAAGATTGCTTGTAATTCTACCTGAGATATATGGACTTAATCAGCACATGCTGGATGTCTGCCAACAGTATGCCACTCAATCGTGGGATGTACTCTGCCCTTCATGGTACAAAGAAACAACTTCTTTTCCACAAAAGGAAGAAGATCGGGCTTACCAATATTTTATGTCTATTGGTTTTGAAAGAGCCTCTGAACAAGTAGTTGAAGTACTACGATTACAACGTCCTTTATACCAACACATCGTTGTGATGGGTTTCAGCGTTGGCGCAACAGTCGCTTGGTTACTAACGGAGTACGTCGGATTATGTGATGGGATCGTTGGTTTTTATGGTTCGCGTATCCGACAATATACAAACATCACTCCGAAAGTCCCTGTCCTTCTCGTTTACGGGCAGTCTGAACCTGCATTCGATCTCTCTGTTTTATTGCAAACACTATCCAAAAGCTCACAAGTTATCTTAAAACAGTATCCAGCTCTTCATGGTTTTAGTAACCCATATTCCAATCACTATCAGCCAAATGCTGTCAGGATAGCAAATGAGGATGTACACAAATTTTTGTGTAACGTAACGAAGTAAAACAGAATTTGCTCAAGCCATTTTCTTCAAAGCTACAATTGAGAACATCAACTAAAGCGACAGTAGGAAAACAGATGTAACAAAATATTTCCTAAACACCCCTGTGAATATACTGCTTAGTAATTTATGAGTTGTGCATAAATAAAAAAGCACCCATTTCAGCTTTATGAACTGTGACCCTATTTGTAGACAGTTTTAAAAGAATACCTAACTAGGCAGCTAAAAGATGACTTCTGAATTCATCAGGGGTCATCTTTTTTAATGACCACTGGTAACGTTCAGAATTGTAATAATCAATGTAACTGTCTACTCGATCCCTCCACTCTTGTATCGTTTGACATGTCTTATATTCCAAATCGTCTTTCATATGACCAAAAAAGGTTTCCATTGAAGCATTATCCCAACAGTTTCCCTTACGGGACATGGACTGCCTAAAGCCTGCTTTCTTGATTAAGCGACGGGTTTTAAAGTGGGTATAATGCAAACCTTGGTCTGAGTGTAGAATGGCTTCGGGGTGAATGTTGCCATCTAGACGTTGGAACAGTCGTTTCAAAGTAATCCTCACCAATGGAAGCTTTAAAGATGAAGAAAGATAGTGAGCTAAAATCTGTTTTGTTGCCCCATCCTTGACTACCGACAGGTAGGCACATTGACCATTACCGTAATACATATACGTAATATCGGTGAGCAGCACTTTTTCAGGTTCTCCCTGATCAAACTGACGTTGCAACAGGTTGGGACATGTTTGGTACTCTTGTGTTGCCTTAGCTAATTTTCTATAGGGATTGGCTTGGCGAATGGTAGCAACAAGTTTATACTTTCGCATCAATCGACGAATCTTTTTATGATTCATGATCACTCCACTTTCACGCTCAAGTCGCATCTTAATAACTAATGCTCCTGCTTTACCATGAAGAGCGTCAAAGTGCTTCTTGATAAGTTTAATGTCATGCTCGTCCGCATCCTCTCGTAGCTGTCGAATTTTCTCCGCACGAAGCCAACGGTAGTAGCCACTCGCACTAACACATGCAAGTTTACAAAGATATCGTGTTACATCACGCAAATTGTACTGACGTATGGTGCGATTAATGATTTGATAGCGCTCGGAGGGGGATAACGTTACCTCTGCAACTTCTGCTTTTCGAGCGCGTCAAGCTTTTTTAAAAAGTCGTTCTCCGCCTCTAAAAACTTGATACGTGCCTCAGCTCGTTTAAGCTTTTCCTCTACGGACAACTCCGTTGTCGAGGGTCTACCCGTACTTTTCTTTCCACGTTGTTCTTCTAAAAGGCCGATCTCTCCATGAATTTGATACACATTACGCCAACGTTTTAAGCATGTTTTTGGTTTGTCATGACCAATAACGTCTATGTCAAAACCAGCACCACAAAAAATTTCCATAGGTGTTTGCCCCTCTTGATACGCTTTGACAGCTGCTACCTTAAATGCTGGTGCATAAGTAATACTTTTGTACGTTACATGCTGAACATAAGGGTTAGCTTCAAGATGTTTCATTTCTTGTTCCGTGAAAACCTTTGAATTAGCTCTTGTTTTTTCCACAATTCTTTCCTCGCTTTATTTTAATAAGTTGATTAAAACACAAAAGACCCGTAAGAAGGTCACTTTTTTCAAAGTGTCCATCTTACGGGTCACAGTTCATTAATCGTGAGAGGGTGCTTCGTTTTTTCCTTACAGAAGTAGCAATTTCCTTCTGTTATTTACGATCTCTTACTTCAAAAATAGCAAATTTTAAATAGTGTCCTTCATCCGCTCCACTAATTTGTGGATGGTCCTTTCCTGCACCACGCCATTCTACTAAACGTAAAATCTTTTTCGCATCATATGCAGCTTGCTGAATCGTTTCCATAAATAAATCTGGTGACATATGATATGAGCATGATGCTGTTACTAAGTACCCCCCTGGACGAACTAGTTTCATGCCGTGTAAATTAATATCCTTATAACCACGGCAAGCACCTTTTACCGCACCACGCGATTTTGCGAAGGCTGGAGGGTCGAGGATGACAACATCCCAGTTCTTACCTGCTTCAACATTTTCACGAAGGTAATCAAAAGCATTAGCCACAACAAAATCAACTCGATGCAAATATCCATTAAGACCTACATTACGTTTGGCTGTTTCAATAGCATGTTCTGAGATATCAAGTGCTGTTACCTTCTTTGCACCATGCTTACAAGCATTTAGGGTAAAGGAACCGGTATGTGTAAAGCATTCCAATACCTCTGCTCCATCCCAGAACGGATTCTTCACCACTTTACCACGTCGATCTACTGGACGCTCGACTGGTTGACCTGCTTCATCCAATTTTGCTAACACATCACGTTTTTTACCCTTTTTATCGTAGATGGGCTCATCATCTTCGCCCACAGGTAAAACCTTGATCCCATGTTTTTCTCCCCAGCCGGTCATTAACGGAGCAATAGCAGCTCGGTTTTCTCGCTGATCGTAGAAGAATCCAGTTTTTTGCCCTTCCACAATATCTACTACATATTTCAAACCGTTTTCCTCGATCTCAATCTCAGCTGGACACTCTCCATATAACACGCCTTTTCCTTGTTCCAATCCTTCCAGCTCTCGCACAGGCACATCGTTACGTAAATAAATACCAGTTGGTTCAAATACATCTACTAATGCCATTTTAATCATGTCGAGACGGATATCCATACCCAGTGATAGTACTTGCATCACCAGCACATCGTTATAGCGGTCAACAATGAGACCTGGTAGAAAATCTGCCTCTCCATAAATAACGCGACAAGCTCTAGGATTTTCTACAAAGCGCTCACGCATTTCTTTTGCCTCTCGGAAACGACGGACAAAAAAGTCATAATCGATCTCTTCTTTTGGATCATAGCTCATCACGCGCACAATCATCTGAGAATCGGGATTAATGTAGCCCTTTGCTAAAAAATGTCCTTGATGATTACAAATTTCTACGATATCACCAGCTAGGAAATCTCCCTGAATCTCCAATACTTCGGATTGAAACACCCAAGGATGCCCTGCTTCCAAACGCTTTTTACGATTTCGTTGCAATAATACTTTCGTCACTTCTCTATATCCTCCTAGTCATGCTTGTCTCTGTACAAGCATAGCGTATTTATAAGGTACCTTTCACGGGGGGAATTGAATTGTCCATGTTATATCACATCTTGTTGCCGTTTTTCATGGGACTCAGTTTCTTTTTGCTTGGACTGTACGCTATGCGAATCGGCTTTAATCAATTAGCAGGACAGCGAATGGAACTGATTATAACACGTTTTACCCGCTCAACGACACATAGTTTTTTTTCAGGTCTTTTTTCTACCTTTGTTCTACAAAGCTCCACGGCTGTTACGGTCTTAACAATCGGTCTCACGCAGGCAGGCATTATTGGCTTCTCACAGACCATTGGAATTATTTTAGGTACCAATGTAGGTTCTACTATTACAACAGAATTGATTGCTCTACATCTTGAGGATTTTGCTGTTCCTATGCTATTGATCGGAGTGGCTATGTGGCTACAGCCTAAGCGTAAATCAAAAGCAATAGGATTAATTGTTGGCGGGTTTGGCCTCATTTTTCTAGGCATTGATACGATGCAAGTCATTGCTAAGCCATTAGAAAACTCACAAACGTTCCGGACCTTGTTTCTTGAAAGCAAACACTCCCTTTGGATTGGTCTCTTAACTGGTACAGTCTTTTCAGCTTTGGTTCACAGCAGTGCTGCCACAACAGCCATTACCATGACATTAATATCCTACGGTGTCTTTTCTATGGACACAGCCATTTCCATTGTGCTAGGTGGTAACATCGGTACCTGTATCACCGCAATCATTGCGAGCATCGGTACAAACACTGCTTCCAAGCAAGTCGCATGGTGCCACACGCTATTTAATGTGGTCGGGGGACTTGTATTCCTACCCTTTGTTTCAATGCTAGCTTATTTAGCAGGATTACTGACAACCAATCCTTCGATGCAAATCGCTCATGCTCAAACGATTTTTAATTTGTTATGTTCCGTCATTGCTCTCCCTTTTGCTCCTAGCATAGCCAAAGGGATTCAGTGGTTAATCCCAGAACACAAATAAGCGTTATCCTTGCTCCCTCTTCTAAAAAAGTAGAATCACAACAAAAAGGTAAGTACGTATGGGTTTTCCACCATATGTTACTTACCTTTTTCATTCATTTGATTAGCTTAACTGTTTCACGAATAAAACACGAGATTCATTTTTTCCATCATAGTCGGTGAAAACAGAAATACAATCCACTTCTGTATCCCCTTGTTCAATTTCAAAACCCATTTTCTGGTGATAGGCTATTGAAGCCTTGTTGACAGGTGACGTTACGCAACGCACATAGCATTAGAAAATACCAAAATCATTTCTACTACCATTATAAGCAAAGCCTCTTGCTACAAGATAGGTGCCAAAAACAAATGAACTGCACGATAGTTAAGAAAGTAGCATCTGAATCGGGATAAAATAAATAGACGTAATAATTCCCGCTAAAATCATTGCCAAGCTAGACGCCGCTGCTTTTCGTTGACTCTGATTCATCATACCTGCTGTACCTACTGCATGAGCACTGGTTCCTACAGCTAGTCCAATGGCCCAATCATCTGAAATACGTCCCACACGTATTACAAGACGATATAACAAACTCCCGACAATACCTGTTACAGCTGTAAATAAGGCAGCCAATGCAGGAATTCCACCAATCGTATTAGTCAATTCAACTGAGATTGGAGTCGTGACTGATTTAGAAATCATACTACGAATCAGGGTTTGATCCCCTCCCATTATCCAAACCATAAACCACGATGAAGAAACGGCAACAATGCATCCGCTAGCAACACCAGCTAGAATAGCTTTCCATAGTTCCAATACCTGTTTAAATTGTTTAGCCAATGGGATGGCTAATGCTACTGTTGCCGGACCTAAAAAGAAAGAAATATAAGAACCGCCTCTATCATATACTTTCCAATCACTATTGATGAGCCACCACACCAACCATACTAATATTGACGCTGCTATCATTGGCTGCACAAACGGATATTTTTTTGATACCATTTTAGCCACCATATAACCAGCTAGTGTTAGGAGAATCGCGATAACCTCCCACATATTCATCATTCCCCCTGTTCACTTTGCTGTAAAAGTACATCCTCTTTTCGTTTTTCCCAGTCACGCCATTTTTGGACCACAATTCCGGTTACCATCATGACAGCTACAGGACCTGCCACCAATGCCACAAGGATGGCAAGCGGTTTTTGCTCCAAATAATGAAAATAAGGCGTTACCCCAACTATTATAGGCACAAAAAACAAGAGCATGTTTTTGAGTAAAAAATCTGCTGCCCCTTCCACTAATCGCAATGGTATCAACTTTGTTACCAGACCTGTTGTCAAAAGTATAAGCCCAATGAGACTCCCTGGAAGAGGAATATACAGGTAATTATGAAAGATGACACCTATACCGTAAAAGGCAAACAGGATGATCCATCCGTACATTCCTACCACTCCCTTTTCTATTTGTCGTTCTTTATCATAACGCTGTTGGGCTACGGAACAAACCCTTTTTTAACACTATACTTAATTGTTCATTTTTGTATGCGGTTTCTTAGATTTTCTACAGAGCTGCTCGACTTTCTTTTACTGTTCCCTTAATGCCAAGCTCAACAATCACCTATATCTTCCTGCACTCTCTTAAAAAAGGAGGCTTATCTTGCCACTGAAGGCGACTGGACAACAAAAGCCCAACCATCTCTGGTCGAGCTCCCATTGTTCTATATGACCTGAATTCCCAAGGTATCCAAAGCTTTTTGTAATACACTGCGGTTATTCTCATAACCAGCTTGTTCGTGTAATTCCCAAGCAGCCTCTGGCTTGAGCCATTGCACAGCATCTATTTCTTCTACCTGAACAGTTACTTGATCCGTTAACGCTTTGACTAGATAATAGTGTACTTCTTTTTCGACCAGTATTCGCTGAATCGGATGCTCGTAGGTGTAGTGAACGATCTCTAATAATGGACCTAGTTCCCCTTTTATTCCCGTTTCCTCTTCAATTTCTCGAATAGCCGTCTCCATCAAAGTCTCGCCTGGCTCTTGCTTACCTTTCGCTACCGTTACCTTGCCAAAACGATCCTTAATCATCAATAAGGTAAGCTCCCCATCTTGTTTCCGATAGACGACGCCGCCTGCAGAGATTTCTTTCATACTGCTTTTCCTTTGCTGTCCATTTCGATAGGTAGGGATTCCAAAACTCGAACGAACGTTCCTGAACAATATTCAGCATCAACCTCATCCAGACGGACTTTACAAATTTTACCAATCATATCCTCTGTACCTTCAAACACTACGTTCAAGTAATTATCGGAATAACCCATTAGCTTACCGCTAGTTGGGTCTTCCTTATATGGACGCTCAGGAATGATTTCTAATACATCACCGATGAATGGTTGTGCATATTCCACAGCTAGCTGTTGATTTAATTCAATAAGTTTAGCTACACGTTCCTTCTTCACTTCTTCATCCACTTGATCTTCCATGCGTGCAGCAGGGGTTCCTGTGCGCATGGAGTACGGGAAGACATGCAACTCAGCAAAGCCTAGTTCTTTAATAAAGTTATAGCCCGTTACAAATTGTTCCTCAGTCTCGCCTGGGAATCCAACAATAACATCTGTTGTGATAGCAACCCCAGGTAACGCCTTACGTACTTTACGAATTCGATCCATAAATTCTGCAGTCGTATATTTGCGACGCATGCGTTTTAATACCGCATCATCGCCTGCTTGTAGTGGTACATGCAGATGACGACAAATCTTCTCGGAACGGTCAATAACTGCGACAACCTCGTCAGTAATTTGACTCGCTTCAATAGAACTAATACGAATACGTTTTAAGCCCTCCACTTTTTCCAATTCAACAAGTAACTTAGCCAGATTGTAATCCTCTAGATCCTCTCCATATCCACCTGTGTGGATACCAGTCAGAACGATCTCAAGATATCCCTCTGCGACTAGTTTTTGGGCCTGTTCGATGACGCTCTCAGGTTTACGGGAACGCATTAGTCCACGTGCCCACGGAATAATACAGAAGGTACAGAAGTTGTTACAGCCTTCTTGAATTTTAAGAGAAGCACGCGTACGATCGGTAAAGTTAGGCACATCCAACTCTTCAAATTCACGTGTTTTCATGATATTTCCTACCGCGTTGATCGGTGTACGTTCTCCACGGATCTGTGCGATATATTCCAATAAACGATCGCGGCCTTGTGTACCTACCACGATATCCACACCTGGAATTTCGGCTATCTCCTTTGGTGAGGTTTGTGCATAGCATCCCGTGACAGCAACAATCGCCTCGGGGTTACGACGGATAGCACGACGAATCACTTGACGGCTTTTTTTGTCACCAGTATTGGTAACCGTACAGGTATTAATAATGTATACATCGGCTACATCCTGCTCAAAGTCAACCCGTTCATAGCCATTCTGCTTGAACAGGTTCCAAATCGCCTCTGTTTCATAACTGTTTACTTTGCAGCCCAATGTATGGAAAGCAACCTTATTCATTGCTCTCCTCCTTTCAACTGTTACGTATGACTTATTCAAACTGATAAGAAACGGCACTTAGCAAATACTGACTAGCTGTTTCCGTGCGTAAAATTCTGGGACCAAGCGAAACAGAATGGATACCATTCTCTTCTGCATACTGAATTTCACTTTCAGAAAATCCACCTTCTGGTCCAATCATGACGAAAAGCGAGTCGCCAACAGACAAGTTTGACAGTACCTCGCCCAATCTTTTGGTATCTTCTTTTTCATAAGCAATAACGGCAGTCGTATAGCTTTTCGCATGTTCAACCACTTGCTTAAAGGAAAGCGGAGTTAAAACCTCAGGTAAATAGGCCCGATGTGATTGCTCAGCCGCTTCTTTTACAATTTTTGACCAACGCTCTAGCTTTTTTGCTTCTTTCTTTGCATCTAGTTTAACGATGGTACGCTCTGATTGAAACGGTACAAAGGAAGTAGCTCCAAGCTCCGTTCCCTTCTGTAAAATCCACTCTAGTTTGTCCCCTTTTGGCAAACCCTGACCAATCGTCACCGATACAGGTAACTCTGTTTGTTTTGTGATTTGCTCCACGATCTCAGCGCGCACTTCTTTGGGCTCCAAGGCAGAAAGACGGGCTTTAACCACCCGTCCTCTCCCATCGCTAACCAAAATATGATCGCCAATCTCTGTGCGCATAACCTTCACAATGTGGTGAACATCGTCCCCGGTAATAACCACATGATTGTCAAAAAATTGTTGGCTATCTATAAAATAACGTTGCATCTGATTATTAACCCCATTATTCTAACGTTTTTTCGCGATAATTGCTACCCAGTCTTCCATGTAAACTGTTTCTATAACTTCCAATTTCGAGGCTGCTAATGCCTCTTTTACATCGTTTTCACGCGCCCCAATAATACCAGAAGCAATAAATGTACCGCCTGGTAATAAGACACGATGAACATCATCCGTGAAACGAATAATTACTTCTGCTAAGATATTGGCAACTACTACTTCAACTTTTTCGTTGATTCCATCGAGCAGATTGTTCTGTTTCACTAAAACCTTGTCATCTACTTTGTTGATGACACAGTTCTCTTGCGCAGAACGAACCGCAATCTCATCTAAGTCCATGGCAGTCAAGGAAGAGGCTCCTAATTTAGCAGCAGCAATACTTAAGATCCCTGTTCCAGTTCCCACATCATAGACGCGATCCCCTTTTTTCAGGTAGCGTTCAATCGCACGAATACACAGCACAGTGGTTGGATGTGTACCTGTACCAAAAGCCATGCCAGGGTCCATCTCGATAATAAGCTCCCCTTCTCGCTTCGGTTTGTACTCCTCCCAGATAGGCGTGATCGTGATATGATCTGAAATCGCAACTGGCTTATAATATTTTTTCCAAGCAGATGCCCAATCATCTTCATGAACCTCTGTCATAGTAACAGTTCCTTTTCCGACATCCAATCCGAAGGTCAGAAGTTCGTTTACCTGTGTTTTAATCTCTTCAACGGTTTCACCCAAATAACTATTCACAGGAAAATATGCTTTGACAATCACACCATCAGTAGGAAAGTCATCTGGTGAGAGGTGGTAGATTTCACCAAAAGGCGTGCTCCACTCACGGGATAAAATTTCGGGATCTTCAATGACAACGCCACCTGCTCCCGCTTCGTACAAAATACTAGAGACAGCCTCAACCGCCTCTGCCGTGGTGTGAATACTAACTTCTGACCAATTCATGCTCTACCATCCCCCATCTAGCTTTCCACAACATATTATTCGCCGCGTAATCTACGCTTGATTTTATCAAAAAAGTTCTCTTCTGGCTGTTCATGTAGGGGAGCACCATCCTCTAATCCCCCTAATTCACGTAACAGATCTTTTTGACGATCAGTTAATTTCGTAGGTGTCACTACTTTAATCTTCACGTGCTGATCACCTCGCGCGTTTCCACGTAAGTGTGGCACACCTTTCCCACGTAAGCGGAAGAAAGTGTTAGTTTGCGTTCCTGCTGGGATTTTCAGCTTCACACGGCCATCTACTGTTGGCACTTCAATCTCATCACCCAAGGCTGCTTGAGCAAAATGAATAGGCATCTCACAAAAGATGTCGTTTCCATCGCGTTCGAAGAAGTCGTGTTTACGCACACGGAACATAACATAAACGTCACCCGCTGGTCCACCATTCACACCAGCTTCACCTTCGCCAGTAATTCGCATTTGCTGTCCATCATCTACCCCAGCAGGGATGTTAATGTGAATCGTGCGCTTGATTTTTTGGCGACCAGTACCTCTGCAAGTTGTACATCTTTCCTTGATCTGCTTTCCTTTACCATTACAAACAGAGCAAACACGACGATTAACGACGCGTCCAAATGGAGTGTTTGCCTGAACTTCCTCCTGTCCAGATCCATTACATCTAGAGCAGGTTTCTACCTTCGTGCCAGGTTTAGCCCCACTTCCGTGACACGTATCGCATTCCACTTCACGTTGAATCTCGATGTCTCTTTCTTTGCCAAACACAGCATCCAAGAAGTCAATGTTGATCGCATACTCCAAATCAGCACCACGGCGCGGTGCATTTGGATTAGCACGACGTCCACCGCCACCAAAAAACATATCAAAGATATCACCAAAGCCACCCATTCCAGAAGCATCAAAGCCTCCGCCAAAGCCTTGGTTCGGATCTTGATGTCCAAAGCGATCATATTGGGCACGTTTTTGGTCATCTGAGAGTACATCATATGCATCTTTTACTTCTTTAAATTTGGTTTCAGCATCCGCTTCTTTATTAACGTCTGGATGGTACTGCCTCGCCAATTTTCGATATGCCTTTTTTATATCATCTGCACTGGCGTCTTTTCCAAGTCCCAGCACCTCATAATAATCTCGTTTCATACTTGTCTATCACTCCCGTATCCAAGACAATCAAAGATAATCTTAGCATGTATACTTGCAAGCTTCAATAGAATCCCCATTCCATAAAGGAAAAGAGTCAAAGTCAACATTGTGACTTTGACTCCTCTAAATCTCTGTATCTATTCTTATTGTTTTTTCTCTTCGTCAACTACTTCATAGTCAGCATCTACTACATTGTCTTTTCCTGCTTGATCTGCACCTTCACCGTCAGCATTTTGAGCCGCTTGTTGTGCTTGTGCTGCTTGCTCATACAGTTTAATAGACAATTGTTGAACGATTTCAGAAAGCTCTTCTTTTGCCGCTTTAATCTCGTCGAAGTTACCGCCTTCTAAAGCTTTTTTCGTTTTTTCTTTCGCTTCGTTTGCTTTATCGATCTCGGCTTGCTCTACTTTACCTTCAAGATCTTTAAGTGTTTTCTCGGTAGTAAACACTAACTGATCTGCTTCGTTACGAATTTCTACTTCTTCTTTGCGCTTCTTATCTGCTTCGGAGTTTAGTTCCGCTTCTTTTACCATGCGGTCGATTTCCTCGTCAGAAAGACCAGAGTTAGAAGTGATTGTGATTGCTTGTTCTTTACCTGTACCCAAATCCTTAGCTCGAACGTTTACAATACCGTTAGCGTCAATGTCAAAGCTAACTTCTACTTGTGGAACACCACGTGGAGCTGGTGGGATATCGCTCAATTGGAAACGGCCCAACGTTTTGTTGTCTGCTGCCATTTGACGCTCCCCTTGCAACACATGGATATCAACCGCTGTTTGGTTGTCCGCTGCTGTAGAGAACACTTGAGATTTACTTGTTGGGATTGTTGTGTTACGGTCGATCAATTTTGTGAACACTCCGCCCAATGTTTCAATACCAAGAGAAAGTGGTGTTACGTCAAGAAGTACTACGTCTTTTACATCACCAGTTAAAACACCCGCTTGAACAGCAGCACCAAGAGCTACTACTTCGTCTGGGTTTACACCTTTATGCGGATCTTGACCAATGAACTTCTTGATTGCTTCTTGTACCGCAGGGATACGAGTGGAACCACCAACAAGAAGAACACGATCAATTTGGTTTGGAGAAAGACCAGCATCGGATAGAGCTTGACGAGTAGGACCCATAGTACGCTCTACCAAACCAGCTGAAATCTCTTCAAATTTCGCACGAGACAAGCTGATTTCCATATGTTTAGGACCAGAAGCATCTGCTGTGATAAATGGTAGAGAGATCGTAGTAGTGACAACACCGGACAAATCTTTTTTCGCATTCTCAGCTGCATCTTTCAAACGTTGCATAGCCATGCGATCTTGAGCTAGATCAATGCCGTTTTCTTTTTTAAATTCAGCTACCAAATAATCCATGATCACTTGGTCAAAATCGTCTCCACCTAATTTGTTATCTCCAGAGGTTGCTTTTACTTCAAAGAAACCTTCAGACAACTCAAGGATAGATACGTCGAATGTACCGCCACCCAAGTCATAAACAAGGATTGTTTGGTCTTCATTTTTCTCTAAACCATAAGCAAGTGCCGCTGCTGTAGGCTCGTTGACGATACGCAAAACTTCTAAACCAGCAATACGTCCAGCATCTTTAGTAGCTTGGCGTTGGCTGTCATTGAAGTAAGCAGGAACTGTGATAACTGCTTGCGTTACCGGTTGGCCCAGATATGCTTCTGCATCAGCTTTTAGTTTTTGCAAGATCATTGCAGAAACCTCTTGCGGTGTATAATCTTTGCCTTCTAATGTTTCTTTATGATTTGTACCCATCCAACGTTTGATGGAGATAACCGTATTATCAGCGTTTGTAATTGCTTGGCGTTTTGCTGTTTCACCAACAATGCGCTCTCCGTTTTTGAAAGCTACTACAGAAGGTGTCGTACGGTTACCTTCAGCGTTGGCAATAACGATAGGTTCGCTACCTTCCATAACTGCTACACAAGAGTTAGTTGTACCAAGGTCAATACCAATTACTCGACTCATAAATCTTTTCCTCCTCGATTATCTACAATATGTGAATGATTCTTTTGCTTAAAAGCACAACTTACTTACGCGTTTACTTTAACCATTGCAGGACGGATAACGCGGTCCTTAAATTGATAACCTTTTTGTAATTCTTCTACGACAGTGTTTTCTTCGTAATTAGAATCTTCCACTTGCATCACAGCTTGGTGTACATGTGGATTGAACGCATGCCCTACTGAGTCAATAGCCTGTAGGCCTTCTTGCTCGAATACTTGCACCACTTGACGGTACACCATTTGCACCCCTTGCAAAATGCTTTCAGCGGTAGCGGTACTAGGATCAACAGCAAGAGCGCGTTCAAAGTTATCAAGCGCCGGCAATAAGGATTCTACTACCTTTTGAGAAGCATATTTTTGCAAATCCTCTTGCTCTTTACGTGAGCGACGACGCATATTATCCATATCCGCCAAATTGCGTAGCAAACGGTTTTCTTGCTCTTGCAATTGAGCTTGTAGACGCTCTACTTCCATTGCTAGGTCAAGTGTTTCACCTGTTTCTGTTGCCTCAGTTTCAGCTTGCTCATTTTGCTCAGCGTGGTCTTGAGCCATTTCCTCTTGCTCAAGTTCAACCTTTGCTTTCTCTTCGCTCAATCTGATTACCTCCTCTGTGTGACTAATAATCTATGTAAGCGAGCAACCATAACCCGCCCGCCCTTGTTCGTCATGAATCCTCTTGCTCCTCTGAAGATCGTCCTTCTATCTGTGCATTTAACATCTGCGACAATCCCAAAGCAATGAAATCCAGGACAGCAATCACTTTACCATACTCCATGCGCGTAGGTCCAAGTATACCAATCGTACCTACGGGCTTACCGTTAAAGGAATAATTGGTCGTTACAATGCTACAATTCTTCATGGCGTCGAGATGATTTTCGTGACCGATGCGTATCTGTAATCCCTTCTCATTGGTTTCAAACAAATGCGTCATTTGATCACTGCGTTCAAACAGCTCCAAAATTTCTTTGACTTTTTCTACATCCTGAAACTCTGGTTGCTCCATGAACTTAGTAGTTCCTCTTAACAACAAACGCTCAGATGAATCACTTTCAATAGCATGACTAATCATGTTTAACATCTCTTCATAATGATCAACATGGCGTTTCAATTCATCTGATACTTCTTGATACAAGCGTTGGCGCAGTTGCCATAGTGGTGTATCTTGCAATTTTGTGTTTAAAACATTAACCAATTTCTCCATATCGCTCGGTGATAGTCCCGCCGGCAAATCAATACGCTTATTTTCTACACGCCCTGTTTGAGTCACAATAATCGCCACAGCTTGTGTGTCGCTCAATGGGATAATTTGCAGATGCTTCAAGCGATGTTCAAAGATTTCTGGTCCAAGAACCACTGCCGTGTAGTTGGTCAATTGTGATAGAACCGAAGCTGTCTGCTCCACGGCATTTTCAAAATGCAAGATTCGATCAGCAAACATTTGCTTCCAAGTGTTCGCATCTACATTGTTCTTCAGTACATTAGGCTCCACTATGTGGTCCACGTAAAAGCGATAGCCTTTCGTGGAAGGAACACGTCCCGCAGAAGTATGCGGCTGCTCCAAATAACCCAAATCCTCCAAATCAGACATTTCGTTGCGGATCGTAGCCGAACTGAAGGTTATTTCGGGCCGTTTTGAAATGGTCCTGGAGCCAACGGGTTCTGCCGAATGAATATAATTTTCAATAATAGCTTGTAAAATCAGCTTTTGTCGCTCCGATAACATACCTAACGCCCTCCTTCTGATAATGTTTGGCTATGTCGATTGACAACTTCTGGTCCGGTTTTGTTAGCACTCAGATCAAGCGAGTGCTAACGGATACTATTAACTTATCAAGTGACAGCTGATTTGTCAACTTCTCTCCTGTGAAAAATGCAAAAAAATAGGAGAAAAAAAGCACTTTTTTCGGATTTTTCCGCATAAAAGTGCTTCTTGAGCTGATTTTTTATTTATCGAAACCGAGCCTCTTATTCCTAGTTCATTCACATGCTCTACCAACTACACTCGTAAAAAAGCAGCAAATACTTCGTTGCCAAGAGGTAAGCCTTTTGACGTAAGACGTACATGATGATCTACGATTTCTAGCATTCCTTTCTGGAGTTCCTGCTGTAATGGCTCCCCGAACTCTTCTTGAACGGTTCGACCAAAACGCTTTGCAAAACTCTCCATGTCTACCCCTTCACGCAAACGTAAGCCCAGAATCATCTGCTCTTCCATTGCTTCCTTCTGCGTTACCTCAAATTCCTCTACACGTGGAGAGCCTTCCATAGCCATACGTGTGTAAACAGCTAGTGGTCCTGCATTGACATGTCTTCTGCCGTTTACATATCCATGTGCTCCAGCTCCAATACCATAATAATCCTGGTTTAACCAATACGTCTTATTATGTCTGCTCTGTTTACCCGACTTAGCAAAATTACTAATCTCGTACATGGACATCCCGTTCTTCTCCAGTGTTTCTATTAAAAGAAGATACATCTCTAGCTCTGCATCTTCTGTAGGCAGTGGTAATTGATCCTTTTGATACAAAGTATGAAATAGAGTATTCTCCTCTACCTTTAAACCGTAGGAAGATAAGTGTGTGATTGGTAGCTCCATCGCTTTTTCCAAGCTTTGAGCAAACATCTCCATCGTCTGATCTGGTAAGCCAAACATTAAATCAATCGAGATATTGTCAAATCCAGCTTGAACCGCATTATTGACACTTTGATAGACCTCATCCACATCATGAATGCGACCAATACGTTTTAATAAATCACTTTGGAACGATTGTACGCCAAAACTAATCCGATTTACTCCAGATGATCTCATTAGCTTTAATTTCTCAAGATCAGTAGTGCCCGGATTTGCTTCCATGGTCCATTCCAAATCATCACTAAAATATGGAGCAAGATGCTCATTAACCATATGCAAAAATAACGACATTTGCTCCTGATCTAAATATGTTGGGGTACCTCCACCAACAAAGATTGTGTTTATCTTCTCAGGAGGATTTTGCTGGAACGTTAATGCCATTTCCCGGCGTAAAGCTTCTAAGTAATCCCAGACCAATTGAGGATTATTGGTAACAAAAGAATTGAAATCACAATAATAACATTTATTCGTACAAAAAGGGATGTGGATATATACAGCATTTGGGGCCATCTCAACCCCTCCTTGTTTTCAAATTTTCACCTAACAAAGAGAAGACCTGACAGCCAGAACGGTGTCAGGTCACGACTCTTACTTATCATCTATACGTAAAACAGCCATGAATGCTTCTTATTGACATAGAGTATTTACCTGTATCTAACTGTATTCTGTTTTAATCTACAAACATTGACAGAGCAATGTTGTATGGGTGCTAGAACATCATAATGTATTCTTATCTATCACGTCAACTCGCTGTTTATCCACCAAGAATGGTGGGTCCACGGTGGCGAGATGTAAGAAATCAATCGAACAAAGGAGCGTTTTATATTATAGAGGAGTAAGTAGTGAAGAAATATCTAACCATTATCACAACTGTTTCATTAGTATTTTACGCTATTCACTGTAGCTAATTATAATAACTCAGAGAATCATGTAGTCTACAGTAGCGTAAAAAGCATATGTTGATAATCCACAAGGCTGATATAACTTCGTTCTTCACAAACCCTTTAGAGCGCTAAATAGCGTTCTTTTTATTTTGTCATAATTTGTCGATCGTATCCCATTTTTTTGAACAACAGAAATTTATAGGACATACAGTAAAGTAATACATTAGGAGGAAGAAAGGAGGGATTAAAAATAGTATGTTTATACTTCAAAGAGACGTTCCCCCAGTCGCTAAACTAATCGGAACGCCCCCATCATGAATAACAAAAATGTTATTCGTGTTAATTGTACCACTAATATAAAGAAATATAAAACAGAAAATTCAAAACCAAGGAATTATTCGCGTAATATTATAGAACTCCTCCGTAAAGAATTAGAACAGGTATATTTTCAAAAGGTTCATTTTTACCTCCAGCTGTACTGCATATGAACAAGCAACTAGATGAATACAAAGGTTACATTTCAAAAGCTTACAAAACACTAGTTGTCGATAGGGCAACACTGTATGAAAACCACCGGAGTCCTTTGGGGTAATTTGGGGTTCAATTATTCCATTAAGGCAATTATATTGATCGAGAAAAAGGAATTTCTGTAAGATTTCACGCAAAAATATCCCTTTATTGAAAACATTCAGAAAAGAGGTTACACTTTATGATAAGCAAAACATTAGTGAAAGGTATTGCAATTTTATCTACCGTCGGGTTTCTAGGGACTGCTATTGCTCCAGAAACCAGCGCGTTTGCTCAAGAAAAAGTGTCACAAACTGTTTCTTACCAAACTCCAATGTCGCAACAAGAAATGGATAAGATTATCCAAGAAACTGCTAATGAAATCTTAGAAACTGCACCAAGAGTAGTAGTAGAAAAAGAGCCTGCACAACTTGAAGCACAAGGTTTTGTTTCTCTTGGAACAAAGCTAATGAAATATTTTGGTAAAGGGTATGTAAAAAGGGATTTCCCGAAAAAAATATATGCTAAATTCCCAGACGCAGTAAAAAAAGAAGTGACAGAAGATATGTGGATTGGAACTTGGAACACCTATATTTTGATGGGGCCGTTAGAGGAAGTAAAAGAAACTGTAACTAAAGCTTTGGAGCCATATGTTTGGGGATGGGTTGCAAAATCTTGCGGGATTATTGCACAAGGTATCGTGTACGCTATACTTTAAAAACAGAAAGGAGATAAAATGAACTCAAAGACTTTAAAGTTCATTCTAACTATTTTTTCTGTATATGGTACTATGCAAGTTACAAAAGAAATGAATATAGCTGATAATTGGTTTATTACAGAGTTTGTTCGTTTCTTGATTGTTTTCGTAGTAGTCTTCGTTGTTTCTATCCTTTTAAATAAAATATACAAAGATAAGGATAAAGAGGAGTAGCCGCCTCTTTTAATCTTAACTGAAAAATCATTAAGTAGAAACGTCCGAATCTCCTTCGTATTCGGACGTTTTCTTGTTTCCTACTAACTGTTTACTTTTATCTATTTGTTCTGCGGCTCCTGTCTCACAACCTAAATACTGAGATACCGCCCAACGCCATCAAATAACAAGCCAACAAGTCTCCCCCGATCCCCCGCCAGAATTTAGTTATTTCCCTATACCATCCCTCTTTCTGAGCGCCGTATCCCCTTTTTAGATACAAAAAATGCCTCTCTCAGATGAGAAAGACGCTTTTTTCATTTCTACTTATAAAGATCAGTACTCGGCAACAAGAATGGACATATTCGAATGAATCATAAATGAGGTTAAATCCCCCCACCATTTTACCAATCCGGTGGCTATAGGGTGGGGGAAGTGAATTTTTGCTAGTAACACAAATCGTAAAAACCTTCTATTTATCAGCTATTACTTATCATCCATGCGTAGAACAGCCATAAATGCTTCTTGTGGCACTTCTACGGAACCTACCGCTTTCATGCGCTTCTTACCTTCTTTTTGCTTCTCTAATAGCTTCCGTTTACGGGAAATGTCTCCGCCGTAACATTTCGCTAATACATTCTTGCGCATTGCGCTAATCGTTTCACGTGCTACGATCTTTTGACCGATAGCTGCTTGAATTGGTACCTCAAACTGCTGGCGAGGAATTAACTTTCTTAGCTTCTCACAAATCACTTTACCACGCGGATAAGCGGTATCCTTATGAACGATAAAGGATAGGGCATCGACGATCTCACCGTTTAGGAGAATATCCATTCTCACTAGCTTGGATGGTTTATAGCCCGCCATTTCGTAATCAAAAGAAGCGTATCCTTTGGTGCCTGATTTTAACATATCAAAGAAATCATATACGATTTCAGACAGTGGCATATCATATTTCAATTGTACACGATTTTCACCTAAATATTGCATATCAAGGAAATCACCACGCTTGCCTTGGCAGAGCTGCATAACATCCCCAACATAATCCTTTGGTACCATGACCGTGGATGTTACATATGGCTCCTCAATTTGCTCAATCTTTTGTACTTCAGGCATTTTAGACGGGTTATCAATTTCAATAACCTCACCATCGGTTTGCGTAATACGATAAATTACGCTTGGCGCTGTCGTAATCAGATCAATATTGAATTCACGTTCAATACGCTCCTGAATGATTTCCATGTGCAAAAGTCCTAGGAATCCGCAACGGAAGCCGAAACCAAGCGCTTGCGATGTTTCTGGTTCAAATTGCAGGGAAGCATCATTAAGCTGCAATTTATCAAGAGCATCACGTAGATCATTGTAATCACTGGTATCAATTGGATAGAGTCCACAGAATACCATGGAATTAATTTTACGATAGCCAGGCAAAGCTCCCGTAGCTGGACGAGTTGCATCTGTAATCGTATCACCGACTCTAGTATCCCCAACGGTCTTAATAGCAGCGGCTACGTAGCCTACATCTCCAACCGTTAATTCATCCACTGGAGTCTGACGAGGCATAGAAGTACCTACTTCTGTAACCTCAAACGTCTTGTTGGTTGCCATCATCTTAATTTTCATACCTTTTTTCAAGGTACCATTGACAATACGCACGGAAGCAATAACACCTCGATACGCATCAAAATAAGAGTCAAAAATTAGTGCTTGCAATGGAGCCTCAGGGTCCCCTGTTGGAGCTGGTACTTTTTGCACGACAGCTTCCAGCACATCTTTAATACCAATTCCTGATTTTGCTGAAGTAAGAACCGCGTCGCTCGTATCAAGACCGATAACGTCTTCTACTTCTTGTTTAACACGATCTGGTTCCGCACTTGGCAAATCAATCTTATTAATGATTGGAATGATTTCTAGATTGTTATCAAGCGCCAGATATACGTTTGCTAAAGTCTGTGCTTCAATACCTTGCGCTGCATCCACGACTAACAGCGCTCCTTCACAAGCCGCCAAACTACGTGATACTTCATAAGTGAAGTCGACGTGTCCTGGTGTGTCGATTAAGTGAAGAATATACTCCTCGCCATCGTCTGCTTTGTAATTCAGGCGAACAGCGTTTAATTTAATCGTAATGCCACGCTCTCTTTCCAAATCCATCGTATCAAGAAACTGCGCTTCCATCTCACGAGCAGTCAAAGCTCCCGTCAGTTCAAGAATACGGTCAGCCAGGGTAGATTTCCCATGGTCAATATGGGCGATGATAGAGAAATTGCGAATTTTTTTCTGCCTTTCCAGACGATCCATTTCTTCGTTCCCTCCCACGAATAGAATGATCTGCTCATTCGTATCCGCTAAAAAATACACTAAGATTAATAATAGCAAAAAGGTAGTATTTGAGCAAGAAATGGCTATTGATAAACGCACCTATTTCTTTTCTGCGCTCCCTCCTCTCATGAACTTGTGATACATTGAAAGCAACGGTGTCCCCACTTTTATAAAGTACACATTATTGGCTGACTGTGAATCGTTCACGAAGGAGCCAAGAAGGCTACCCCATACATTTTTCTGGAACGCAGCAAATTGCGCTTCCTTCAGGGGAACAGATGATGATGCGTATGCTTGGTACATATGAACATCTGCCTTGGTTTGTTCAATATGAAAAACCAACAACACCTCGGCCTGGATATCCTCAAGCAGCTATCATCCGCACAGCATCATTGGTAGCTGATGTTCATTTGTTGGAAAAATTGGTTGGATTTTCAGTAACCATGGGACAATATCTGGATATGAAAACAGGTTTCCTCCCGCTTGCAAATGCATCCTTGCGTTTTGAATCAGCAGATTCTTACGGCTTTAGTTATTTTGAACCTAAAGGACTGCTCCTGGATAATACCAAATATGTGTAAGACTCTTACTTTAGGTATGTAAAACTTTGGTTTGGCACAAACTTCTTACCTCTTATGTAGACTATAACAAATTTGCTATTATACAGACTCGGTGCCAGCCGAGTTTTTTTATGCCAAAGAAATACTTCAGGCACACCTTCTCTCCCTGTACGCGACTACTTTATCGTTCAAACTACCTATTTATTATTGGTTACAGACAAGTTCCGTATGCTTATGTTTACCTGCTTCCAATCTGACTCTCAGAACTTGATATGCACTAGTCTAAAAGAGTTTAGGCATCCCCATCTCTTTGTGAACACATGGTCAGGCACCAATTCAGCCAAGGTAGCATATGGTAAAATTGTTGCACAAGGGCAAATATTTGTGATAAAGTTGACCTCAGGAAACTTTTTAGCATAAAGATAAAAAACTTGTAGGAGGACAACTATGCAACTGTTGAAAAAATCACGTTGGTTTTCATTCCTTAGTACTTCTGTCTTAGCTTTGTCACTTATGCTGACAGGTTGCGGACAACAAGTGATTAGCGGTGATAAACAACAAGCCCAACACGAAGGAACATGGAAAATCACTACCACTACTGGTATGGTCGCAGATATCGTGGCAAAGGTCGGTGGAGATCAAGTAGAGGTTACTCAATTAATGGGTGCTGGTGTAGACCCCCATTTATACAAAGCATCTCAAGGAGATATCAAACGAATTGAAGATGCCGACATCGTCTTTTATTCCGGTCTTCATCTCGAAGGTAAAATGGTCGATATATTCGAACAAATGAGCAAGAAGAAGCTTGTCATTGCGGTTACGAAACAAATCCCTAAAGAATTATTACATGCAGATCCTGAGTCACCAGATCAGCCAGATCCACACGTTTGGTTCGATGTATCCCTGTGGATGAAAGCTGTAGAACAGGTTCGTGACTCGTTATCTGAAATCGATACCTTACATAAAGATAAGTATCAGGCAAATGCAACAAACTATTTAAAACAATTGCAAGAATTACACGATTATGCCAAAGAGCAGGTTGCCACTGTTCCGAAAGAGCAACGTGTTCTAGTAACTGCTCATGATGCTTTTGCTTATTTTGGTAAGGCATATGATATTGAAGTTGTAGGCTTACAAGGGATTAGTACAGCTTCTGAATATGGATTAAAAGACGTTCAGAACTTAGTAACTACCCTTGTTGATCGAAAAATAAAGGCTGTTTTTGTGGAATCCTCGGTTCCAAAGCGTTCGATTGAAGCTGTAGTTGAAGGTGCTTCTGCAAAAAAACACAACGTTGTCATCGGCGGCGAATTATTCTCTGATGCAATGGGAACGCCAGGCACACCTGAGGGGAACTACATCGGTATGGTAAAGCATAATATAGATACAATTGTCTCTGCTCTCAAATAAAAAAGGAGGGTCCTATATGAATCCCGTTACATCATACGAACCACTCTCCGTCAGTAATTTGACGGTTGCCTATCAGAAAAAACCAGTCCTTCGCAATGTCACACTTACCATTCCTGAAGGCAAATTAATCGGAATTATTGGACCCAATGGTGCAGGGAAATCAACGTTTATCAAAGCCATTCAAGGGCTCATCCCTGCTGCCTCTGGCGAAGTCCACATCTATGGAAAACCCTATCGCGAGCAACGCAAGCTAGTAGGCTATGTCCCTCAACGTGAAACCGTAGACTGGGATTTTCCCACAGATGCTCTGGATGTTGTCCTAATGGGGCGTTATGGACGACTTGGCTGGTTCCGTAGACCTGGTAAAACAGACAAGGAATGGGCAATGGAATGCCTACGTAAAGTAGGTATGGCTGATTTTGCCGATCGTCAAATCAGTCAGCTTTCGGGTGGACAACAGCAGCGTGTCTTCCTAGCACGTGCTTTAGCCCAGGAGGCTCAAATCTATTTCATGGATGAACCCTTCGCAGGTGTTGATGCTGCTACGGAGAAAGCAATCATTCTCCTTTTGAATGAATTAAAGGAACAGAATAAAACCGTTTTGGTCGTTCACCACGATCTTCAAACTGTTACCGAATATTTTGACTGGATTATCATGATTAATAAACGAATGATCGTAAATGGTCCAACAGAAGATACCTTCACTACAGAGAATTTACAAAAAACCTACGGAGGCCGCTTACAAATCTTAGGTGATCGGCTGGCCCTTTCCACAGACAGGTCCAAGCAGGAGGGGTCAAAATGAGTTGGTGGCAGACTTTGCAAGATCCCAACACGCAATGGGTGCTAGCCGGTTGCATACTACTTGGAATCAGTAGCGGAGTACTCGGTTGCTTTGCCTTTCTCCGCGGTCGTTCATTGATGGGTGATGCTCTAGCTCATGCAGCATTACCAGGTGTTTGCCTAGTCTTTTTACTTACTGGCTCAAAATCAGTTGGCTTATTTTTACTTGGTGCAGGCCTATCCGGGCTAGTTGCTACTTACTTTATCAGCATGATTTCGCGTCACTCACGGATTAAAGAAGATACTGCCCTTGCGCTTATATTGTCTGTATTCTTCGGAATCGGAATCGTATTACTTACTTATATCCAGCATAGCTCCAGTGGTAATCAAAGCGGTCTGGATAAATTCTTGTTTGGTCAAGCTGCCTCTTTAGTAGGTAACGATGTCAATACAATGGTTGTTGTAGGCTCTATTTTAATTTTGTTAACAAGCTTATTGTTTAAAGAATTTAAATTACTTTCCTTTGACGCAGGATTTGGTCGTGGATTGGGATTGCCAATGGGGATGCTAGACGGACTATTAATGGTTATGTTACTGATGTCCGTCGTAATTGGTCTGCAAGCGGTAGGAGTTGTCTTAATGGCAGCCATGCTGATTACCCCAGCAGTTACAGCCCGCTATTGGACTAATAAACTTGGATCAATGGTTATACTCTCCGGTGTATTCGGGGCATTGAGCGGAGCTTTTGGAACATTACTTAGCACACAGGTTCAAAATTTACCGACTGGTCCTATTATCGTGCTAGGTGCCACAACTTTATTCTTGTTTTCACTCGTCTTTTCTCCAAGTCGTGGCGTATTGTTTAAACTAATTCGATTTTTACGTTTGCGGAATCAAGTCTTGCAGCAAGATGTCTTGCGCTCTCTATATGAATGTATGGAACAGGAGATTAAACAACGGCGAATATCCCATAATGTGTATATACCTGTGGAGCGAGTCAGTCAAAAAAGTGGAAAAGCACACGCTGCTGTAATCAAAGCCTTATCTAGCTTACAAAAAAAGGGCTGGGTTGCCTTTAACGAAAGTCGCCGGGAGCATTGGACATTTACTAAAACAGGTGTAGAAAAAGCACACGATCTCATTTTAGATCAGCGCCTCTGGGATTTATTCCTAATGAATGAACAAAAGTATCAAGGTTATAGTGTTGATCAGAATGAAGAGTTAATTGTAACTCAATTAACCAAACCACAATTGCAACAAATGATAGCAGAGTTAGAACACTATGACATGACACCTTTACTTCTCGGACATATGTCCCCCCCTACTTCCAGAAAAAAATCGGAGCAGGGAGGCGTTCCCGTATGAACAGTTTTTGGATTATTTTAACTGGATCATTGGTAGCCGCGACATGCGGCTTCCTCGGTTGTTTTCTTATTTTAAGACGAATGGCTATGCTAGGTGATGCGATAAGTCATGCTATTCTGCCTGGTATTGCCCTAGCATTTCTTATTACCAGTAGTCGAGAAACGTTACCTATGCTAATCGGTGCGGGGTCATTTGGCCTTCTGACTGTCTTTTTGATTCAACTTTTTCGTAACAGTGGTGTTAAATCAGATGCGGCTATCGGGGTAACATTTACCGCTCTCTTTTCCATTGGGGTGGTTATAATCTCCCTGTTTAGTTCGCAAGTCGATCTAGATTTGGATTGTGTACTATATGGAGAAATCGCATATGTACCGTGGGATACGCTAACGATTGGTGATTTGGAGCTGGGTCCAAGGGCAATCTGGGGAATTGGAATCGTCTTTTTAGTCAGCCTGTTGGTGATCTCTCTCTTTTACAAACAATTTAAGCTCTGCACATTCGATCCTGCAATGGCAGCAGCTATTGGTATTCCGGTCGCCTTGTTCCACTATCTCTTAATGGGACTTGTCTCCATGGCCACTGTCGCCTCTTTTGAAAGCGTTGGTGCCATCTTGGTTGTTGCCATGCTTGTTGTGCCCGGAGCAACCGCCTACCTGCTGACAGACCGTTTACCTGTCATGCTGGGGTTAAGTATGCTGATCGGAGTTCTATGCTCTGCACTCGGTTATGCATTGGCAACTTGGTTGGATAGCTCTATCGCTGGCGCTATGACAGTAATCGCAGGACTATTATTCGCCCTAGCCTTTGTATTCTCGCCACGATATGGTCTTATCTCTAAGCTACTTGCCCGCCGTAGCTTACGTGTATCCGAGCAGGAATAGTTGCTCGTCCTTTTTTAACGCTAACTAGCTAAGCCTCTCTCTTATATATCTAGGAGAGAGGCTTTTATTTATAAAACAGAGGCTAATTCCCCAACTAATACCTTAAATTTAACAATACATCTCGAATAGCCTGATCTTTCATCACGGTATCCCGATATTTTTGTGTTATTTCAGTTAAGGCGACATCATGATAGAAAAACTCGGTAAAGAACTTCACTAAGGGACGCGATCCTGTACGGATAGCTTGCCACTTACTATCTTCTATTCCTGCAAAAAGTAATTCCTGTTCATCTACGATAAGGATACGGCTTCTCTCTAAACTTGCGTGCTGTACATCAGGAATTAACGTAGATACCGTAGGAATCGTAGTTGAGAATTCACCAATCACATGAATATTAACGGTAATACCCTCGGCATATTTTTGCTCTAAAATGGGGAGAAAAGAAGCCAAATCATCAGCCCATCCCGAAATAAAAACCGATTGCTTGGCTTGTTGTAGCAGATCCTTTAGCAAGGATTGGATCGAATGATTATCTTTTAATGTCCATACTCTGTCATCTTTAGGTGCTTCTTTTTTTTGTGTGGTTCTTAATTTTTGAACATTCGTTTCAAAATCAGCTTTTAGTTTTTCAATGATAGACTCAATGGGAAGAGCCGTATACAACCGTTTTTTTTCGATTGTCGATTCAAGGATCATTCCCTTTTCAGACAAGCGATGAAGGACTTCGTATACTTTTGAACGCGGGACATTCGATCCCTTGACGATACCTGTTGCATCTAATGGCTGATCAACTGTTATAAGAGCTTGATAAACCTGACTTTCATATTGTGTAAAACCGAATTGTTGAAGCATAGTCTTTGACCCCTTGCTTAACCATTTAGTAGGTAGTAGTACCATCATAGCATATTCTCTGGTTTATTTTGTATGATGAAATTTACTCTTGTTTTCTCTCTTTTAAAAAGTTACTATTGCAGTGGTAACTTTTTTAAAAAGGAAGGTTGTTAGAATATGAATAAACGAGTTTATTTGCTAACAATTGTCTCTTTTGTTGTAGGGATGGTTGAATTGATTATAGGTGGTATTTTAGATTTAGTAGCCACTGATTTAGGGGTGAGTCTTGGTAAAGCAGGATTTTTGATTACAATGTTTTCACTTGTATTTGCCATTTCAGCTCCTATTCTATTAACATTAACCTCAGGAGTAGAACGAAAACGTTTAACCATGATTTCTTTATTAGTATTCCTTATCGGTAACGTAATAGCAGTCATCAGTCCAACCTATAGTATGTTGTTACTTGCACGTATCATATCGGCTGTAAGTGGTTCTCTGCTAGTTGTTTTATGTGTTACAATCGCATCAAGCATCGTGACTATACCATACCGGGCTCGTGCTATAGGAGTCGTATTTATGGGAATCAGTGCCTCTCTTGTGCTTGGCGTACCCATTGGATTAATGATAGGTAATGCCTTTGGTTGGCGAGCTCCTTTTATACTAATTTCTATATTGACCATACTTTCTTTAACTGGTGTGCATTTCTTCATGGATCGAATTGAACCAAAGCCTTCTATTCCGATTTGGAAACAGTTAGGCACATTGAAAAATCGTAAAGTATTATTTACTCAATTGACGTCGTTTTTGTTCTTAGCAGGTCATTTAACGTTATATGCGTATCTAACTCCATTTTTAAAAATGAAGCTAGGACTAGATGGGGATTGGGTAAGTATTGTATATGTCATTTTTGGTATTGCTGCCGTATTTGGCGGAGGTTTTGGTGGCTTTCTTGCTGATCGATTCGGTACAAAACGCACCATTCTATCTGTTATTTCTATCTTTGCTTTGACAATCTTTATGATTCCCTACACTACCTTCGCTTTACCGCTATTCTTAGTAGTGATGATTATCTGGAGCATGTTGAGTTGGGCAATCACTCCGGCATTACAAAGCTATTTAATTGAAGCTGCTCCAGAATCTTCTGATATACAACAAAGCTTAAACAATTCTGCTCTTCATTTTGGGATTGCTTTTGGCTCCTTTATTGGTGGAATCGTCATTGAGAGAGCATCCATTGATTGGAATGCTACTGTGGGTGGGCTAATCATTTTGTTAGCTTTAGGAACAGCTGTCTTCTCAATGGCTAAAGCTAGTCGTGTCACAGTATCGTTATCTAGACAATAGAAGAAGAGGTAAACACAATGGAAACAGAATTGCTTGCCATTTTTGATGAGTCTCACAATCAGGTAGGTTCAGCTTCACGTGCAGAGGTTCATAGTCAAGGTCTTTGGCATGAAACGTTTCATTGTTGGTTTATTAGTACTGAAAATGGAATTGACTATATTCATTTTCAAATCAGAAGTGAACAGAAAAAGGATTTCCCCTCTCTACTGGATATTACAGCTGCTGGTCATTTACTGGCTCACGAAACGATTCACGATGGAATAAGAGAAGTAGAGGAAGAATTAGGTATTCATGTCTCTTTCAATGATTTAGTATCAGTAGGTGTCATAAAGAACTGCATTATACAAAATGGATTTATTGATAAAGAATTAAGTCACGTATTTCTTTACCAAAGTAAGCATGCAATGAGTGATTATACACTCCAACCAGAGGAGGTTTCTGGTATGGTAAAAGCTGAATTTGCTGGATTTTGTGAGCTCTGGTTACGTGACATACAGAAAGTACTCGTTGAGGGTTTTGAAAAGAATACGAAGGGTGAGAGTATCCCTCTACAAAAAATGGTGGGCAAAGACGATTTTGTTCCTCATGAGAAGGCTTATTTTGAGAGTGTAATTCACTCCATAACACAATATCTTTCTGAAACAAAGGATTAAATACTAGTAGCAGATTTAAAAATACCCCCTATATGATAAAAGCAAAGACGAGCCATTCGCTCGTCTTTGTTTCGTAGATAAAGCAGATCGTATGATTTTTCTTTCATTGATCGGATTTACACACCGATGATTTGAAGCTCTTTTGGATAGCTTGTTAAAATTTCTACTCCTGTATCTGTTACAAGTACGTCATCTTCAATACGTACGCCGCCAACCTCTGGCAAATAGATTCCAGGTTCAATTGTAAATACCATACCACTTACCAATTTATCCTGGTTTGCCCCATGTACAGAAGGGTATTCGTGTACATCCATACCCATACCATGACCTAAGCGATGGGTAAAATACTCACCATACCCCTTATCTGCAATAACTTGACGCGCTACCTGGTCTAAATCAGCTAGTACAACACCTGGACGTGTAGCTTCAATCGCTGCTAGATTCGCTGCTAATACCGTTTGATACACTTCTTTTTGCTTGTCATTAATCTCTCCCACAGCAAATGTCCGTGTAATATCAGAGATATAGCCGTCTTGTAGCACACCCATGTCAAACAATAGGAACTCCCCGTTATCAATCTTACGGCTACCTGGCTTCCCATGTGGTAGCGCTGAATTAGGACCGCTTAACACCATAGTAGAAAACGAAGGACCTTGAGAGCCTAATTTTTTCATCAGGAATTCTAGCTCTGCTACAATCTCGGCTTCTGTTACACCTACTTTTACTTTTGGTAGGCATTGCCGTAGAACTTCCTCAATTGTTTCACATGCTCGCTTAATCCGAGCCACTTCATCAACCGACTTTATTAAACGCATTTGGCGCAACGGCTCTTCCACATCTATATATGTAGGAGCATCTAATTCTTTGACCATCGCTTCATAGATAGAAACAGTCAAATGACTCTTCTCCACAGCCAAGCTCTTGATATTCTGTGGTAGGGACTGCTTTAAAATCTGAAACGGATTATCCGTGTCTGTATGTGTCATAATTTTTTGTACGCTAGAAGCCGCTTCAGCTGCATTACGGTCTAACGCAGGTACGATTAATACCGGTTCTCCATCAGCAGGGATTACAAGTCCCATAAACCGTTCGTGCGGATCTGTAAAAAACCCTGTCAAATAATATACATGCATAGGAAGAGTAACGAGAATAGCTTCCGTTTGTTGTTCTTCCATGAAAGAACGAAGTTGAGTAAGACGTCTTTGATCCACTTCCTCCACCATACCTTTCTTTAGCTAACTTTCCCTATCTTGAGGATACCATAGGAGATGTACTGATACATCCTCCTTGTACAAATTAAATCTTCCTGCTCTCTCGTGATAGAGTCAACATATGAAAGGTATATTTATTCTCTCATCTGAATACTGGTGTAAAAAAAACAAGCTCCTACTTAGATGATAAATAAATTCATCGTAAGGCAGGAGCTATATTCATTTCTAATTCTTCATCCGCGGATCTAATGCATCTCGCAATCCATCACCTATCAGATTAAATCCAAGAACGGTCAGCACAATGGACAGGCCAGGAAAGACAACAGTCCAAGGTGCCTGCTGGATGTATTCACGGGAGTCAGCCAGCATTTTACCCCATTCTGGTTGCGGGGGTTGTGCTCCAAGTCCAAGGAATCCAAGCGCAGCCGCTTCCAAAATAGCGGTTGCGATACCCAAGGTCCCCGTCACAATAATTGGAGCTATGCTATTGGGTAATAGGTGTTGTGTAATAATCCGAGCATCCTTCATTCCAATAGCTTTAGCAGCCATAATAAATTCCTCTTCTTTTAAACTAAGTACCTTCGAACGTACCAACCGTCCATAAGTAGGAACATTGATAATCGCAATAGCCATAAGTGCATTCTGTAGAGAAGGCCCTAGAATAGCAACGATCGCAATGGCTAACAAAATGCTAGGGAAGGCTAAAATGATATCAAATGTACGAGAGATAAGCATGTCAATCCATCTTCCATAGTAGCCAGCAATCAGTCCAAGCAGCGTTCCCATGATGATAGAGCCTACTACCGAGAACGTTCCTACCCATAAAGAGATTTGTGCTCCATATACTACACGAGTATATACGTCTCGACCATTATAATCCGTTCCAAACCAATGCTCGGCAGAAGGCGGCATATTTCTCTCTTTTAAGGCACCTTCATCAAAAGGATACGTAGTGATAAGAGGAGCAAGAATTGCAATGAGAACAAAGAAGATGATGATCCCAAACCCTAACAAAGCCATCTTATTTTTCCGTAACGTTCGCCAGGCATCTCGCCAAGGAGACGTTGATTTTTCAACTTGCTCTTTAGAAGGAACAACTTGCATTTCTGGAGTTACTTGTGCCACTGTTGAAAAACCTCCTTAGCGATATTTAATACGTGGATCAACATATGCATAGAGTAAATCTACAATCAAGTTGATCAATACGAAAATGAAGGCAATCACAAGAATGCCGGATTGGATAACAGGATAGTCACGGTTACCGATCGCTGTATAAATGTAACGCCCAATCCCCGGCCAGCCAAAAATAGTCTCCGTCAGAATTGCACCGCCTAAAAGCATTCCTAATTGTAAGCCAATCACTGTCAATATAGGAATCAGGGCATTTTTTAAAGCGTGCTTGTACACCACGAAAAACTGGGCCAAGCCTTTAGCTCGGGCGGTACGAATGTAATCAGAACGCATCACTTCCAGCATGCTTGAACGGGTAATTCGAGCAAAGATTGCCATTGGAATGGTTCCTAGTGCAATACCAGGTAAGATAAGGTGCAAAATCACATCCTTGAATTGGTCCCATCTCCCTGCCAATATCGTATCGAGCATATAGAAATGAGTAATGGCCTCAAAAGCATCACGTGGATTATCTCGCCCTACTGAAGGCAACCATTTCAATTCTTGTGCAAAAAACCATTGCTCCATTAAACCGAGCCAAAACACGGGCATAGAAACACCAATTAAAGCAATTAGCATGCAGACATAGTCAAACCAAGAGTTTTGTTTCCAAGCAGATATAATTCCGGCATTAATCCCTACAATAAGAGCGAACAACAAGCTAATAATAGCTAACTCTGTAGTAGCAGATAGATAAGGAACGATCTCCTTGGCAATAGCTGCTTTGGTATGGAGTGATACGCCTAAATTACCTGTAATCACATCTTTTAGATAGGAAAAATATTGAACGTACCATGGATGATTTAATCCCAATTGTTCACGTAGCTCTTCAACGGCACTCGGACTCGCCTTCTCTCCTAAAATCGTTAAGGCTGGGTCCCCGGGGATGGCGTGAATAATGGAAAACACGATAATGGACATGCCCAAAAACACAGGGATCAGCATGAGCAATCGTCGTATAGTGTAAGCTAGCAAATGCCATCTCCTCGCTTTCCTTGCTTATTTACTAACAGGTTGTAATGTATAAAGGATTGGTAAAAGAAAAGGGTAAGAGGAAAGCTCAGCTCCTACCCTTTTGAATATGAATGCTTATTCGATATCTACCTCTTCTAAACTTTCATTACCTTTTGGATGCGGGACATAGCCTTTAACGGTTGCTTTTGCTGCGATTGGAGGCGTCGAGTGCACCAATGGAATAAGAATAGCTTGATCAAAGATGATTTGTTGAACTTCGTTGTATATCTCAGTACGTTTTGCCACGTCTACTTCAGATTGTGCTTTCACAAGTAGGTCAGTAACTTTCTCATCCTTGTAAAACGAACGGTTACTACCGCCTATGTTATTTTTATTAAAGTGGTTGTTTAAGAAGTTGTCAGGGTCGCCATTATCTCCCGTCCAACCAAGTAGATAAAGCTCCTGCTCCCCTTTTTTGGTTTTATCTAGATAAGTTGCCCAATCCATGGAAACGATCTCGGCATCAATACCAATTTTCTTAAAGTCCTGTTGTATTGCTTCTGCCATTTTTTGTCCATTAATAATGTATGGACGAGGTACTGGCATCGCCCAGAATTTCACTTTGAAACCATTTGGATAACCTGCCTCTGTCAATAATTGCTTCGCTTTTTCTAGGTTATATTCACGATCCTTAATCTGATCGTTATGGCTCCAAATAGAAGGTGGTAATGGATTGGTAGCAGGCTGGGCGAAACCGCTGTAGAAGGCCTCAATCATTCCTTGTTTATCTACGGCATGCCCCATTGCTTGGCGCACTTTCACGTTATCCAACGGTTTTTTCTCAATGTTAAAACCTAACCACCCAGCATTCATAGAAGGACGTACAAATAACTGTAGGTCTTTATTTTCTTTCACAGATTTGGCATCATCAGGATTTAAACCATCCATAATATCTATCTCACCGGATGTAAGCGCTGTTAAACGAGCAGAGTTATCTGGAATCACTTTAAAAATAACCTTGTCTAGCTTGGGAAGACCTTTTTGCCAATAATCTGTATTTTTCGAAATAGTAATACTATCATTGCGGTTCCATTTTTCAAATTTGAATGGACCAGTTCCAACAGGCTTCTCATTAAATTCCTTTGTCCCCTTCTTCACAGCATCTGGTGAAGCGATAGCAAACGGGAACATGCCTAAATTCTGCATGAGAGGTGCTAGAGGGCGATTTAATGTAAGGACCACAGTGTACTCATCTTTCACATCTACAGAAGCGATGACATGATCCTTGTCACCCTTATAGCCGCCGAACATGTCATTGTAATATTCATAGCCTTCTTTATCGTGGTATGGATTGTTTTTATCCATCCAACGCTCAAAGTTAAATTTAACAGCTTCTGCATTAAAAGGTGTACCATCGTGGAATGTAACACCTTTTCGCAAATGGAAAGTATATTCCTTACCATCTGGGGTAATGTCCCACTTTTCAGCAAGTCCTGGTATTACTTCCGTATTTTCTTTTTTGTATTTCACTAATGTTTCCATAATGTTCTCAGTAACACGTGCTGACTCTCCATCGGTAATTGTGATGGGATCAAGGCCTACAGAATCTCCACCCCGACCTACAATTAAGGTTTTTCCACCTTTTTTATCTTCTTTTTTTGTTTCTGATGTCTTCGTTTCACCCTGTTTAGCGGCGTTATTTGTATTACCGCCACACCCGGTTAATGCTACAGAAAAAGCCATTATTCCTGAAAGAGCTGCTATCAGCTTCCTTTTCTTCATATTTTTTAATCCCCCTTGTTTTCTATATTCATGAAAAGAAAGCAACATATAGGAACTGCTTCCTTCTTCATGCATTCATAACGTTTTCAGCTTGTAACAAATCAATTTGAAAAAATGGTTTTGTCAAAACAGTACGTTCTTTTTATAAAAATATGCTCAGTTATTTTCATAAAATTTAGAATATTAACTATATAAGTGACAAGCTACCAGATGATCTTCCCTTAATTTGAGCATCTCAGGACGTTTTTCCCTGCACACGTCCATCACATGTGGACATCGTGTATGAAATGTACAACCAGACGGTGGATTAGCTGGACTTGGTAAATCACCTTGCAAAATAATCCTTTCCTGCTTTTTATCAGGATCTGCTACAGGAACCGCTGATAACAATGCCTTTGTATAAGGGTGATGTGGATTAGCGTATAGCTCATCTTTATCCGCAATCTCCGCAATGCGGCCCAAATACATTACACCTACACGATCACTGATGTGCCGAACCACACTCAGATCATGAGCAATGAACAGGTACGTCAGGTTATATTCTTTTTGTAAATCCTGCATGAGATTAAGCACTTGTGATTGAACAGATACATCCAAGGCTGATACTGGCTCATCAGCCACAATTAATTTGGGATTTAAAATCAGGGCACGAGCAATTCCGATTCGCTGACGCTGTCCTCCACTAAATTGATGGGGATAACGTCCAACATGATAAGTCGATAAACCAACTACCTCTAGTAATTCATGAACACGCTTACTTCGTTCTTTTGAGGAATTGACACCATGGACAATCAAAGGTTCTTCTAAAATTTTTCCAACTGTATGTCGTGGATTTAGAGATGCAAACGGATCCTGAAAGATAATTTGCATATCCTTTCGAATCTCCCGCACTTCCTCCCTTTTCATCCTGGCGACATCTTTTCCTTCAAACAACACTTCGCCACTGGTTGGTTCTATTAATCGGAGAATAGATCTACCTGTTGTAGACTTGCCACAGCCGCTCTCTCCTACCAATCCTAGGGTTTCGCCTCTCTTAACATGAAAAGAAACATCATCAACTGCTTTTACAGCACCAATTTCCTTGGCAAAAACTCCACCCGTGATTGGGTAATATTTTTTCAGACGATTAACTACTAATAAATCCTCCACCAATCTGCACCACCTTCAGCTGTTATTATTCATGTTGAAAGCAACGCGCTCGATGTCCTGTGCCCACTTCCAGCAGCTCTGGCATCGCTATCCGACATTTGTCCATTACATGCTCACAACGCGGTGCAAACCGGCAGCCTTCTTTAATAGTGCCTGGGGGTGGAACATTACCTGGAATAGAGTAAAGGCGCTCCTTCTTTTCTTCTAAATGCGGAATGGATTGAAGTAAGCCTTGCGTATATGGGTGTTTCGGATTTTTCAGAATATTTCTGACATCTCCTTCTTCCACCACATTTCCGCTATACATAACAACCACTCTGTGGCACATTTCTGCCACCACACCCAGGTCATGGGTGATCAACATGATTGCGGTCCCCATATCCTCATTTAGACTGCGCATCAAGTCAAGTATCTGGGCCTGAATGGTAACATCAAGAGCGGTAGTAGGCTCGTCTGCAATCAATAGCTGCGGACTACAGGCCATCGCCATCGCAATCATGACCCGCTGACGCATACCGCCAGATAATTGATGCGGATACTCATGAATAATTTCCTCCGCACGGGGAATTCCCACACATTTTAGCATATCGATGGCACGCTTTGTTGCTTCTTTTTTAGAAACCCTTTTGTGTAGGATGACTGCTTCTCTAATCTGGTCCCCAATTTTGTAAACAGGGTTCAGAGAGGTCATTGGCTCCTGAAAAATCATGGCGATTTCATTTCCACGAATCTCACGCATTCGTTTTTCACTAGCAGTTAAAAGATTCTCACCCTTAAACAAAATGTTACCGCCCACAATTTTTCCTGGAGGATTAGGTACTAATCGCATGACGGAAAGTGATGTAACGCTCTTGCCACAGCCTGACTCGCCCACAATACCTAACACTTCACCTTGATTGATAGATAAAGTAATTCGATCAACGGCCGGAACTCGTCCACGATCCGTAAAAAAATGGGTCTCTAGATTCTCAATGTGTAAAATCTTTTGCGTCAAAGTGACCGCACCTCTCTATACCATTGTTCTTATGGGTTATTTTTTGATAACTTAGATAATTATTGCATTTATTTATAAAACTAGCAACATCAAAATAATATAGTATGAACAAAAATTAATTTTGTATAATTAAACCAGTTATTTTTTCCTAAAAAACTTGTTTTCTAGCTAAAAAGGCAACTTGCGAGCACATCAGCACAAATTGCCTTTCCAGTCAATCCTATTGGCTCCCCACTAGTTTCATCTCTTCGCATTATGGTTCAAAAAATCCTGAAATCCAACTTACAGTAGCTTCTGTCCCTTTTTTTACCCACTTTCCTACTGATTCTCCTGCTTCACTTACATAATTAACGACTCGTTTCGGTTCCGTTCGCACTTGTTTACCCATAACCGCTATCTCTACTTGATTGTTATCAACTTTAGTAATAGCAAACGTCTGGGATTGTTCTCGTAAGCTTCCATCCACTTTATTTATGCCCCGTTCAGCGGTTTGCATGCCGAGCACAATGCCAATTAACAGAAGAATAACCATACCTATAAATCGTATCGTATGTGCCATTCAAAGTTTCACTCCTTACTCTTACTACTTTTTGGCGTTTGCTCCTTGTTCACTCTCTCTGCTTTTTGGTAATATTCCGCAAAAACATCAGCAAATGCTTCTGCTGTATTGTAAGATTCCTCAAGCGTGTTGTTGATTCCGCCAACCTCTAGTAATAGACTACCCGGAGAGATAGACTGGTTATACTCGGCATTTCCCTCATGTGCACCTTTTGCGATTACACCACGAGATAATCCTGGGTATTTTTTCTCTACCAAAGCGTTTAATTCTTTAGCCATCCGTTCATTTTGCATGAAATTACGATTACGTGTTCCGATGACAAATAGGATTCGCGCGTACGTTTTTCCGTTTATCGTTATTGCCGTTTTGCTACGTGACACATCCCCATCCCTATGGATATCAAAATAGTACTCCAAGGCAGGATATTGTTTAGCAGCAGCTTTCACAGCTTTAAATGACTCAGCATATGCCATGGGATATGTCTTTTTCTGATCGATCAACTGTTGAATAAAATCATTTTCACTTACAATGTTATTTACCCCTTTTTCTTGCAGTAACTTTCCAAATCGTTTGCCAACTAACTGAATATTTTTTGTTGGATGGTCAACTGACGTTCCTACCGTAGGTGCGACATGCGTCCATGATTCTCGATTATGTGTATTGTAAATAAAAACACGTTTTTCTCCAGCTATACTAGGTGGACTTGGCGTTTTCGTTTCATCCTTTTCGATTTGTCCTGGTTGTACTGCGTCTCTTGATTTCGTACCTTCTTCTCTATTCACATCCTGAACAACTGCATTCGGTGCAGCAGATTCCACGTACAAATCCACTAGCTCTAGTCCTTGACCTGGCACAATAATGCGTGCATCATCATAAGTAAGCAATCCTGGCAACTCTCTGCCTAACAGACTGCGTAAATCTCCGGGATAAATACCAGTAATAAGTTGAAAGAAGAAGCTTTGCATCGTGGAGCTCTCAGGTTCTCCCTGCGCCTGAACGGTACGATGCAAGCTAGGGATTTCCATGCCCATCGCATCTAGAAACGTAATACTTGATACGTTGGAAGCGGCTCGTTGAATACTACTAGAGTACAGAAAATCCTGGTGATTGGAGCTTACAAGCAAAAGACTCACAAGCACAAATAACAGAGCTGTGCCGGCAGAGAGCGCAAAAAAATAGCGTTGTAAAAGGGTGACCATTTCATTTCTCCTCCTCTGACGTTTCTCTGCATATGCTTTATAGTATGCATGTCATAGAGTAGATAGAACGATCACCCTAGTAAAATAACGTTTAATTTGTGAAGCTTTTTTATTAGTTGTTATTATATGGAAGCAACCTACTTTTTTTAATGCGTATAGGCACTCACATTATCCTCTGAAACTGCTCTATGCAACGCTTGGTTAAGTCCTGTTGCTACTATATTAGAAATCCCTTCCATAAAATCATCTATTTCCTTAGGTGTTACAACTAATTCTTGCCCAAGTGGCCGCAGTACCTCATGAATTAACTGTCGCTTCTCATCCTCAGATAGCTGCCCAACTAATCCCATGAAGGTTCCCCTTTTTTCCATATCAGGCAAGTCTTCCTCCGTATAAGGTTCCTTACGCTCCGGCATTTCCGAGGCAGTGAGTCGATTGAATGCACGATTTTGCTCTTGCATCGATTGATTAAAATGACCTAATAAATAGGTAATCGCGTCATTTACGATGGTGGAAGCAAATACCACCGTTGGAACTCCAATAGAGATGACGGGAACCCCTAATGTGTCTTGGTCAATGGATTTACGCTTATTTCCTACACCCGATCCTGGATGAATTCCCGTATCCGCAATCTGAATGGTTGTATTGACACGATGTAGAGCACGGGAAGCAAGGGCATCAATCGCAATCACAAAATCTGGCTTGCTCTTCTCTACCACGCCAAAAACAATCTCACTAGTCTCAATACCCGTAATACCTAATACACCAGGAGACAACGCGCTAACTTCACGATATCCCTCTTGAACTGATTCTGGTGCTAGTTCAAACAAATGGCGAGTTACCAATAAATTTTCAACAACCTGCGGGCCTAGTGCATCAGGCGTTACATTCCAATTTCCAAGACCAATGACTAACGCCTTCTTGTCCTCTGTTAATCCGAGTTCATGTAGAAATCTAGCAAACTCTCGGGCAAATCGCTTGGTCACTCCCCCCTCCAACTCGGAGTCATTATCTCTTAGTTTTGGCACCTCAATCGTCACGTAATTCCCCGGGAGCTTACCGATTTGTTTACCTGCATCTTCATTCTCAACCTGTACTCTTGTCACGGTAATACCAGGCTCAGAACTATCTGTTGATAGGAAAACCCCCGGAATATCACTTTGATTCTGCTCACGAGCTATCTCATGTGCTTCTACTGCCAAATCAGTGCGGATTGCATACTTTGATAAATCAATGTTATGTACATTCATTCTATTCGCCTCCAAGTAGGGAAAAGTAACCGTACAATAAGCTAATTTGGCTCATTTTTAAGTCCTTGTTGTTAAGAACCAGATTATCGTGAGTTCTCTTCTTATTTCTTAGTACTAGGTTGCTTGCTTCTGTCATTTTTATTCGCAAAATCATTCCTTGCAAATGCACCAAACGCATGCTAGAATACTATTTGTTGCATTTCTTTTGCTATGGTCTTTTCTATTGTTTTAAGGAGGTGAAAGTATGCCAAACATTAAATCCGCTATCAAACGTACAAAGACGATCGAAAAACGCCGTGCTCAACGCGCTTCTCAAAAATCTGATCTTCGTACAACAATCAAGAACTTTGAAAAAGCAGTTCTTGCTTCTGACGTGGAATTAGCTAAAACAACCCTTCTTGCAGCTGTTAAGAAAATTGACAAGGCTGCTACGAAAGGTCTTATTCATAAAAACGCAGCTAATCGTCAAAAATCTCGCCTGATGAAAAAACTTAACGTTCTTACTGCTCCTGTAGCATAATTTCGTTTTGACAGGCCAAAAAACCCCGCAACCTTTGGTTTGCAGGGTTTTTTTATTTAGTGAGAAAACACCTTCCAAGCATGATCCCTTATATCTCGTTCATTTGGTGGGCGAACCACGTCCAGACAACACTCCTCACAAGCTCCATAGCTTAGGTAGTTTTGTTGTGCCTGCCTCAATGACAAATCCCCATTAGCACCTCCTACTTCATCTGGTCGTTCCCAGCAATTTGGATCGTCTTGCCAAAAGCAAATTTCACAAATATCATGAAGTTCACTCTTCAATGTGATATATCCACAGCATGGACATGTTTTTTTCATTTCCATTTTACCCCGCACATTACTTGTAAACTCTATTTTGTCTTGTTGGAATTCTATCATAAAAAAAGCCCTACATCGAGTATACGCACTCTGTAGAGCCCTCTTGATTTAATTTCAATAACACTACTGACACTGTCAGCCATTTCCTACATACTAATAGCCGAGTCCTCGTCGTGGTTGTAAAAGCCCTGTCTACTCTTTATCGCTGCAACTCTTGCCCTACCTTCGTTATAAATACCTCCAGAGCTAATCTCTTGTCAGTCTGTCCTGATTTCATCCGGTAATCTTCTTCTGCAAGAATCCCTAGCAATCGCCGTAAACTAGCTTCTGAAAAATGCCTCGATTGCTCCATCGCCTTTTTAATCGCATAAGGATGCATCTTTAGCATACCAGCTAGTTGCTGCTGCGTATAACCTAGTGGAGAACGGGTCTTAACATGATATATTAGTCTAAACTGTCTTGCTAATAACGCCATCAATTTAATCGGCTCTTCTCCCATCTTCAAGCAATCATATAGAGTACGAAACGCATCTGTTACTCTACCAGTAACAACAGCTTCAACGAGAAAAAAGACATCCTGCTCTAACGTCCGCGAGGCCAACAATTCAATTGTTCCACGGGTGATTTCTCCCGTTTGATTGTCAGTCGTCTTCACATAGAGCGCCATTTTTTCGATCTCTTTAACTAATAGCCGTAATTCTGAACCAACACGCTCTGCCAACAACATAGCATTCTCTCGTTCAATCTGTGCACCAAATCGTTGGGCAGTCCGTTCAATCCACCCATATAAATCGGCGTCTTGCAACGTTTGAAATCCAAGAACAACAGCGCGTTGTTGCAATTGCTTGGTTAATTTTTTTCGTTCATCCAGCTTATCTGCCTGTACGTCCAACACTAGTGAACTACTTGGTGTCGGGTCCTTTAAGTAATCTAGGAGGCCATCTGTGTTATGTTCTACTTTACTTGGTGGTTTTGCCCCAGTTAAAAAATATGCATTACTGGCAATAACCAGACGATAGTCAGACAAAAAAGGCAATGTATTTGCTTCTAGTAATATATCTTCAAAAGGTGTTTGAGCACAGTCGTACATTCCTATATTTAAGTCAGCGTATGTCGGGTCAATCATCTCTTTACGAAGCAAGGCCATAAATTCCTCTTTTAGATAAGTCTCCGGCCCATATAGTACATATACCGGAGCAAATCGCTTCTGCTTAATCTCCCGCATCGCCGTGCGTAACGGCATTCCGATCTCCCCTTTGTTACTCGCAAGTCCCTGGATTTTTTCAGTTCCCTTATTATAACACGCTTAGGCTTGCACGCAAAAAAACCACGACCTTCTCAGTCATGGTTTAACCAAGCAACATTCGCTTTTATGTAAACGCTAGAGAGAAAACCCCGGATGTTTTCTCTCTACACGGGAAGCAGGGGGTGCTTGATACTTTATCTTACGCAAAACGCACTTTTTGGTGTCAGTCTTATGCAAAATTTGGCGTTCGTCCTATCTTTGCATGATGACTCAATCTAAGAAAAGGGAAGGAAGACTACGCTATCCCCAAGCTTCGAAATGCTTATCGTTGCATAAATGAGAAACATCCTATTTGTTAATACAACTGAGGTTTCTTTTTTTAGCCCGTTTTCTTTCACCCAATGGCCCCTGAATGCAAGAATATACTCTGCTGTCTTTGCAAGCATTCTTGAATCGGTGCCTTCTGTTTTCCAGTATCTGATGGATATTGATTGCCAATCATTATTTATGCCAATTCCATCCATTTTGTAGATTGGTCCACTCTTCTAGGTGCTTTTCTGCATCTTTTTGTTGCTTTTCCTGCTGCTTCTCCCATTCTTTCATTTGTTTTTCCCATTCTTTTTGTAGCTCTTTTTGCTTCTTCTCTAATTCTTTCTGCTGTTTTTCCCATTCTTTTTGCTTATCTTTAGCTTGCTGCTCCGCTTTTTGCTTTTTTTCTTCTTCTCGTTGTTTCTGTTCCTTCAGCGCCCGCTCAATGGCATTTTGAATAACCTTTTCTAACTCTTTCTGATTTTTAACATTTTGTAAATCAGGATGCTCCTGCAAAAATTCTCGCACTTCCTTAGACGCTTCTTCCCACGCTTGAACCTTACCTTCTTGATCAAGCTTATTATAGTTGTCCACCTGATCAGGAATCAAAGAGAATAGTGCATCTTCTGATAACGACTGCTCATGAGCAGATGTTTTACCAGAAGTCGAAGCGTGGTTATCTTTTATTGTAGGAGCAATAGCCATCTCATGCTGTGTTTGGTTTCCATCCGTTTGGTTTCCATCCGTTTGGTTACCACCCTTCAGATGACCATCCTTCTGAGCCATTGCTATACTATTTTCGGCATCAGACTTATTATCGTTAGGCCTGTTCTGTTGGTGTTCCTGCTTGTTCTCCTCCAGCTTTTGATTTCCTTTTAATTCACTAGAGGTATCATCTGGTGTACTAACCGGAATCTCTTTTGAAGCATCCTGTGAATTTTGTCCCTTCTCGTTTACATCTGTGTTTTTATCAGAAGTAGTAGATTTAGGTTTTTCTGTTTTTGGTACGTCCTTCGTGATCAAGTCACCCGATGATTTTTTTGATACTTCCTCTTGTACATGACCAGAAGCCCCATTCGTAAGAACAATTGTTTCATTTTTGTCCTTATTGGCCATAACAAAAATTCCTAGCAACAAACAAGCTGCCGCAACTCCGCTCCCTACCTTGGCCATCCACAATGGCAAACGGCGGTTTTTAGCTGCTGATTTGTCTTGTTTCTGTTTTAACTCTAGACGAGGTGGTGCTGTCTGTGTAACAGCCGCTGGTTCAGGGGTTACTCGGGACTGCTCCAATTGAGGTAAGAGCGCATCAACAATACTAAACGGTGGTGTAACTCTTGGCAGGTTTGCCAATCCATCAGAAACTTTTTGTAAACGTTCGTACTGGAGCATATACTCTGGGTTCTCAGCTAACTTAGCTTGTAACATTCGTTTTTCTTCCACAGACAAATCATCGTCCAAATCTCTTTGCATCCAATCATGGATGTCATCCTGCGTCATCCTCTTATCCCCCCCTTCTCATATTCCTGCAGCAGTGTCTGCAATTGATGTCTAGCCCTAAACAGATAAGATTTCACCGTGTTGAGCGGTACGTCCAAAGTATCAGCAATTTCTTGATAGGAAAAATCTTGCAAATAGCGAAGCACAACAACTACTCGATAATGCTCCGGTAATTTGGCAATTGCTCGATGAACATCCTCTGACATGCTATGTAACAAAATCGTATCTTCAACATTTTGTTTGTCTTGTAGCGTCAGTTCATATTCATCGATGGATAAGGTCTCCTTTTTTGCCCGAAAGCGATCCATACAAATGTTGCTGACAATACGTTGAACCCATGTGGTAAATTTGGCTTTTTCCTGAAAGGTGCCAATTTTTCTAAAGACGCGTAATAAAGCTTCCTGGGCTACATCCATTGCATCGTGTTCGTTACCCGTAATATAGAAAGCGCTCCGATACACAGTGTTCTCAATGGAGCGAAGCAGTTCCACCAAAGCTTCTTGATCTCCTGCCTGCGCCTTTTTGATCAGGTCAGCTTCAATCATTAGCGCTCTCTCCTTCCTTTCAGACGTAGGCAACTTCATGAAAGTTGCAAACATAATCCATCATCATTTTAATTATTCTGGTTGTAATGTAGGAGTAATTTTGTATCCATTTTCATTAATCGTAATAGTAATCGCTCCATGGTGATCCGTGCGATAAATTTGTGTATTCTGTTGTTTAAAACGTTCTATTACTTGTTCGGAAGGATGGTGGTACCGATTGTTAGTTCCTACTGAAATCAATGAAACACCAGGGGTAATGGCATTCAGGAATTCCTCACTGCTTGAAGTCTTACTCCCGTGATGCCCTACCTTTAAAAGATCAATCGGAGGTAATGTATAGCGTTGTAACAATTCTTGTTCTCCCGATTCTTCCAAATCGCCTGTTAACAATATGTTTACACCATACGCAGATAAGAGCAGGACAACAGAGGCATTATTTTCAGAACTCTCTTGTGTCTCTTTAGGATCAGGGGATAGCCAAGTCCACGTAACATTCGGATTATCCTGCCAGGTATAGCCTGAATATCCCGTATAAATACTGATTTGTTCCCTATGTAAAGCTTGGAACCATTCTGCCTCAGCCTTTGGTTGTCTACCATTGGTAAGTACACGATCCACCTTTAGAGACGGTAGCAGTGCTTGTACCCCTCCTACATGATCATGATCACCATGCGTCAGCACTAGACAATTGATGCGTTCCACTCCTTTAGAGCGCAAATAAGGCAGTACGATATCCTTGCCGACTTCAAATGGATTTCTTCGTTTTTGCCAAGGCTCTTTTCCAAAGGAGATCGTTCCTCCTGTATCTATTACATATACGAAAGAATCGTCTATCTCAACTATTATAGAGTCTCCTTGCCCCACGTCAATAATGGTAATTTCTACCTCACCTTTTTTCCCCCATGATTCGCGTGCAATAATAACCAACAAAACGAAGATAAATGCTGTCACAAAAAGATCCTTTTTACGGTGATAACCGAAATGCCACATCGCCCAAAAACCAGCACAAAACCCTATATATAGTACATGCCACCACCAAACAGGATGTGTCCAATGCCGCAATGGAAATTTTGTTTGATGAAGGAATGTAAGAAAGGAATGAACAGAGGTTAAAAGATAATCAGCTACAACGGAGGGTATGTAAGTCAATGCAATATGTACATGAGAAAAAAGCAGCAACATGTATCCAAGCGGCAAAATAACATACGAATAAACAGGTACCAATAATACATTAACCAGCCATGAAATCGGTGAAAACAAATGAAAATAATGAATGAGAAAGGGGAATGAGATTAGTTGGGAAACGAGTGTAACTGCTAGTGTGGAAACCACCCAATTTGGCATAGGCCATTCTAGTTGTACTAGCAAAGGTACAAAGACCAATAATCCCATCGTAATAAAAAAAGATAATTGAAATCCTAGATGAAATAATTGATATGGGTCGTACATTAACATAATGAGCCCAGTGACACCTAGTATCTCTAGGCCTTGCGCAGATTTTTCCCTAGACCGTGCTAATAATCCTAGAATCCCCATAAAACCAGATCGTACAGCTGATACTCCCATACCTACCAAGCCCACATACATCAATATAAATAGTATTCCTATCACATAAGAAGCTTTTTTGGGAACACCAATCCTTTGTAATAGCCATAAAAAGCCGCTAGATACGATCGTGATATGTAATCCAGAAATAGCAAGCACATGAATAAATCCTAAATCTGCATAAACCGTTTGAAGATCGGCTTCTACCTCCGATTGCTGACCTAATAAAAGTGATTTAAAAAAGCCTATGATTTCAGGCTTCATTATTAGTTTCTCTAATTGTCTGGCTTCCGCTCTTTGCCATCTAGTAAAAAAGGCCCGCCAATCACCTTTGCCCTCCTGAACCTCCATGACCATAAAATCTATTTCAGCCAATACCGCTACTTTTTGGTAGTGAAGATAAGATCTGTAGTCAAACGCATGAGGATTACGCGCTGTACCTGGGTGCTTTATTGTAGCTTGAGCCTGAAATGTATTACCCGATTGCCAACGTTTTATGGTATCGATTTGTTCTTCTTGCTGTAGTTTGAGACGAACAAGAACTCGCTCCTCTATGTGAAGTCTCTGGGGTTGGGTCTTCATTCTTTGCTCACTTTTCACATGACTAATTCGTGCATAGAATCTCACCAAATCCCCATCTCGCTCTACGGGAGAATCAATTTTTCCTTGTAAAAAAACAGGTTCTTCCACTGTTGTATAGTGCACCAGCTCAGAAACATTACGACCATCGTACCAGTTAAAATAACAGGCTCCAGCAAGGATTGGACCCAATATTAACAAGCTCCATTTCCTCCTCTGGCCCTTCAACCAGATCGACGCCAATATTAATAGAACAAATCCGATCCATAAATAAGAAGAAGGTGGAAAGAGATTGAGCCTTCCCAAATTACTAAGCCCAATACCTACAATCCAACATAGTGATGTCCGAAAAAAATGATAGGTTGCCACCCATTTTCCACCTTTCTATCCATTCGTCAATCCATTATAGGAGTGAGAATAAGGACAAAATAATAGAGAAAACGGGAAAGGTTATAGTATAATAGAGCAAAATTATAATACATAGTAGTAAGAACAGTGTTTGGTGTCAAAGGAGAGAAGCAACATGGCGAGAAAAAGTTGGGATGAATATTTCCTAGATATTGCCGATCAGGTATCCAGCCGTTCCACCTGCCCCCGCCTTCATGTGGGTAGCGTAATTGTCAAGGATAAACATATTATTGCAACGGGCTACAATGGCTCCATCCATGGTCATGATCATTGTGATGATGGTGGATGTTTGATTAATGAAGCAGGACGTTGTGTACGAACAGTGCATGCCGAAGTTAACAGTGTTTTACATGCAGATCGTGATAGCCTGAAGGGAGCTACCGCCTACGTCACACATGAACCTTGTGAAAATTGCGCTAAGACACTCGCTCAATCAGGTATCGCACGGATCGTGTACCGTCATGCATATGCCAATAAATGGAATGAGCATTTCCTAAAAGGTATAGAGGTCGTTCACCTACCTTTTTCGGACGCTAGAAACAATTAAAACACGTTATCGAAATAGGTTCTCTTTCTGATAAGAGGACCTATTTTTTGTTTATAAGGTAAGATATAGAGGCTTTTCCATTCGAGCAAAAGAGATGATTTTTAGGAGAAACGAAAAAACAATACAAGGTCACCGTTCAGATTTTTTTGTCCACCCTCCCTACTTTAATCGAGTCAACTGTCGCATTGCGCTTGCTTGGAATCCATGTTAGATTAAGATAGTGTATTTTCAGGGGACCACCCTGTGAGAGGAAGAGTCTAAGAGAATGTGTGGAATTGTTTCGTTCTTCAATAAGCATCAAGCACCTGCACAACTAGAAACGATAAAAGCAATGACCGACGTGATTTTGCACCGCGGTCCTGACGACGATGGTTTCCATGTAGAAGATAATATTGCATTAGGCTTCCGCCGTCTTAGCATCATTGATGTTGCTGGCGGTCATCAGCCTTTGTTTAATGAGACAAAAGATATCTGGATTATCGGTAACGGAGAAGTTTATAACTACAAAGAACTACAGACATGGTTAAAGGAACAAGGTCACGTGTTCCAAACCGATTCAGATATTGAGACCATTCTTCATTTGTATGAAGAGGTTGGCTTTGATGCACCGAAAAAGCTTCGTGGTATGTTTGGCTTCACTATTTACGATAGCCGTAAACGCCTTCTGTTCGGAGCACGTGATCATTTTGGAATCAAACCGCTCTACTACACGGAAACAGCAGATTCGATTGCTGTAGCCAGTGAAATAAAGAGCTTACTTGAACTGCCCGGTGTACCTCGTGCAGTCAATCAACAAGGTTTCTATCATTATCTAACCTTTCAATATGTTCCTGACCCTGAGACAATGTATGAAGGAATATATCGCATTCCTCCAGGTCATTTCTTTATCATTCAAGATGATAAGATAACAATTGAACAATATTGGGACGTTCACTTTGAACCGGATGAAAGTAAGCCATTCTCATATTTTGTAGAAGGTACCCGCTCCATCTTGCTAGATTCTATAGATAAACACCGAGTTAGTGAGGTTTCTCGCGGTGCATTTTTATCCAGTGGTGTGGACTCCAGTAGTATCGTGGGCATGTTACGTAAGTTTGAACCAGTCAAAACCTTTTCGATTGGCTCTGATATCCCAGGATACAGTGAGCTAGATTACGCGCGTCGTACGGCAGAATATCTAGGTACAGAGCATCACGAGGTCACCATGAATGCAGAGCGTTATCTGCAGGAATTACCTCGTCTCATCTGGCATCAGGATGAACCAGTAGCAGATCCATCCGCTATTCTCCTATATTTCGTAGCAGAGATGGCTAGCGAGCACGTTACGGTTGTGCTATCTGGTGAAGGGGCAGATGAATTCTTTGGTGGATATAACATCTATCGTGAGCCTCACTCCCTTCGGATGTTTAAACATATGCCAGACTGGATGAAATCCTCCATGCGTAGCGTTGCTGAACATTTTCCAGATAGCATAAAAGGGAAAAACTTCTTGATTCGTGGCTCTAAAACCGTTGAGGAGCGTTTTTTTGGAAATGCTATGATCTTCAGTGAAGAGATTAAGGAGAAAGTAGTAATGGAGAATATTAAACATGCTTCCCATTACAAATCTCCACTAGATATCACCCAAAAAATTTATCAACGTGTCCAAGGTTATGACGACGTAACCAAAATGCAGTATTTAGATATCCATACTTGGCTTCGCGGTAACATCTTAATGAAAGCTGACAAAATGACGATGGCAAACTCTCTGGAGTTACGCGTACCGTTCATCGATCCAAAAGTATTTGAATTCGCAGCGACCATTCCGACCAAATACAAGATTGCAGAAGGTACAACCAAGCATGTTTTAAGAGAAGCAATGAAGGACTTTTTGCCTCCTGAAATCAAAACTCGTCCAAAGCTTGGATTCCCAGTTCCTACCCGTCATTGGTTAAAGAATGAATTCTACAAATGGGCGAAAGAATTGATTTTTGAAGCAAAAGTAGATCATTTAATTAATAAAGCTTATGTTTTGTACATGCTAGATGAACATAAGGAAGGTCACGGTGATTATAGCCGTAAGATCTGGACCATTCTAATCTTTATGCTGTGGCATCAGATCTTTATCGAACAGAAGTATTCCTTCCAACCCTATGTAAGCCCTGCCGTTCAAATTCGCAAGCAAAATAATGCATCAAGCATAGCCAGATAGTAACTTCTTACCTCGAAACCTTTCAATCGACTAGATTGAAAGGTTTTTTTGCACTCCCCTCTATCTTTTTATACGATGTCCTTAAAGATGTGAAGGAGCGATAATAATGGTTATGGAATTGTGGGATCGTTATCGAAAATGGATCTTTGTGAGTGCTACCCTTTTATTTATTGGTCTTAGCTTTTGGATATACCCCACTGACGAATCAAGCACTGTGTCTGGACTTACTCCTGTTGCCTTCGCAGAAAAGGAAAGCGCTGCAAAGACCGAATTACAAGCAACTAAGCAAATAGAACTTGAACTAAAAAATTCTACGGTAAGCAATAAGACAACCACAGGTAAAAAAGAGAATTCTGAAGAAAAGATACTGTCTGATACAAGGGACTCTTTAGCTATAGATACCTCTCTTGCTAAAGATGAGCGAATAAGTGACTCAAATCATTCATTTTATATTGATGTTAAAGGAGCTGTCACACATCCTGGTTTATATTCTTTTGTTTTAAATGAACGAGTAATGCATGTTATCCAAAAAGCTGGTGGTTTCTTAGCACAAGCTGATCAAAAACGAGTTAATCTGGCACAAAAGCTAACTGATGGAATGGTTTTATATGTTCCTACTTTACAAGAGTCAGCCACCGCTCATCCTAACCAACCTGCTAATTCATTTCTTCAACCCAGTTTGTCTCTCCAAACCATTTTGCCAGCTTCTTCACCTCCATCTTCATCTACTAAAATCAATATAAAAACCGCTACGTTGGAACAACTGATGAAATTACCAGGAGTCGGGAAAACCCGAGCAGAAGATATTATTTCCTATCGCGATAAGAAGGGCTTTGCTAAACTAGAAGATTTGATGAAAATTTCGGGTATAGGTAAGAAGACCTTTGAAAAAATAAAAAAGGTTGCAATTTACGAATAAATATTTACTGAATATTCAGTCATATGTATAATAGAAGGAACAAGGCTTGTGAAGGGACGATCACCCGTGGAGCAATTAACACTTGTTTTGGTAGAACGGATGGGGCTTCTTTTGATATTGACTTTTATCTTGACACATATCCCCCTGTTTCGCCAATTATTAGATCGGGAAATTCACTTTCATCTAGCCTTTAAATGTATGTCATTGATCCTGAAACAATTATGTATGCCATGAGAGAAGATCGTTCATTGCTCCTATACACAACTACGGCTACATACACCTCTACAATTACATTAAGGAGGGATGGTATGTCAAATCAAAAGAATCAGCCCAGTCTTATAAATTATACGGAAATAGCTAAATCAACTAAGTTTCAAATGCTAATGAAACAAAAAAATGGATTTGTATTACCTATGACGATCTTTTTCTTCATCTTTTATTTTCTATTACCCATTCTGACTTCATATGTACCTTCCATAAACCAACCAGCGATTGGCGCAGTAACATGGGCTTGGATTTTTGGCTTTGCGCAATTCATCATGACATGGGTGCTCTGTATGCTTTATTCTAGCAAAGCTAAAAAGCTAGACGCCATGGTTGAAGAAATCAAACAAGATATAGGAAAAGGAGTGGAAATGTAATGAATGTACTGGCCTTTTCGCTCTTTTTACTCATTGTATTAGGTACTTTAGTTATTACCTATTTTGCCTCTAAACGTACAAATACAACCAGCGAATTTTACACAGCTGGTGGTGGTTTAACTGGTTGGCAAAATGGCTGGGCAATCGCTGGTGATTATATGTCTGCGGCTTCTTTCCTTGGGATAGCAGGAATGATCGCCTTATTTGGATTCGATGGATTTTTTTACAGCATCGGATTTTTGGTCGCCTATCTTGTCGTTCTATATATCGTGGCAGAACCGTTACGCAATCTTGGGAAATATACTTTTGCAGACATGATAGCTGCCAGATTTAATGATAAGCGTGTACGTGGAGTAGGAGCATTAAATACCATTACCATAAGCATTTTTTACATGATTGCACAGCTTGTAGGTGCAGGTGGACTTATAAAGCTTTTACTTAATCTAGATTACACAACCTCTGTATTAATTGTTGGTACGTTGATGACTATCTATGTTGTATTTGGTGGTATGACAGCAACAAGTTGGGTACAGATCATCAAAGCGGTTCTTCTGATGAGTGGAACCTTTATTATCTCGCTAATTGTTTTTGCAAAATTTGGATTTAGCTTCAGTGCTATGTTTAATCATATTCAGACAGCAACACCATTAGGGGAAACATTCTTACATTCCGGCAACAAATTTACCAATGGGTTGGATACCATTTCATTAAATTTAGCACTGGTGCTGGGGACAGCCGGTTTGCCACACATTCTCATTCGTTTTTTTACAGTGAAGGATGCTCCTACTGCCCGTAGTTCTGTAGTTTATGCCACATGGATTATCGGAATCTTTTATGTCATGACAATCTTCCTTGGCTTTGGTGCTGCTGCTTTCGTAGGTCATGAAAGCATCCTTGCGGCGGATAAAGGAGGAAATATGGCGGCACCTCTACTCGCAAAAGTATTAGGTGGAGACATCTTATTCGCTTTTGTTTCAGCTGTTGCCTTTGCGACTATATTAGCTGTAGTCGCAGGATTAGTTTTATCAGCAGCATCTGCTTTTGGACATGACTTTTACACGCACATCCTACGTAAAGGTCAAGTAACGGAAAAGGAGCAGATGACGGTAGCACGTTGGGCGTCTGTTGGGGTTGCTATTATTTCTATTATCCTTTCCTTGTTCGCTCAAAAAATGAACGTAGCTTTCCTTGTTTCTCTTGCTTTTGCAGTTGCGGCTAGTTCCAATCTCCCTGTAATTATCTTTACTATTTTTTGGAGAAGATTTAACACTGCGGGTGCAATTAGTGGTATCTTGGTTGGCCTGATGAGCTGCCTTGTCATCGTCTCTATAGGTCCTAATATTTGGGGGGCTCCTGGTAAGGCAATTCTAGTTGGTACTCCTCTCCTGTCATTAACAAATCCAGGTATTATTTCAATTCCGTTAGGTTTCTTGGGAGCATTTTTAGGAACCTTCTTATCTAAAAAGCAGGATGCTGCCAAGTTTGATGAGATTTATGTAATAGCAAACACAGGCATCAAAGAACAAGCATAGATGCTACTGTCTCAATAGCATTTTGAAAAAAGCTGGCATCCTGCTCGTGCTCAGCTTTTTTCTTAACATCCTGTCATGCAAATTATTCTAATACTCATGTACTAACGAAGGAAATGTACTTCCTTCTTTTTTCACTGGGCTTCATACGAATCTCAGTTCCAATGTTGTTATGTTATCGTTAAAAGGAGTTCTTCATGAACATTTTCAGGATTTTTCTTTTTTAGTGCAATTATTGTTGGAACAATTGCGAAAACCATAGCGTAGAAAGATATTTTTGTTATTTTATTGGGTAGGTTTGTTATGAAAATATAAACCTTACCTCTTTTAAAAAAACATGAACCCCTCCTTTACCACATAAGATATAAAGACCTCTTTTAGAACGAAATGCATTGCTTGTACAGTTCTTTACAAAAAAGAAGTATGGAGGGATTATCATGCGACTTGGTTTTATTGGAACTGGGAGTATGGGGGGGATGCTCATACAATCGTTCATTCGTTCTCAGGCAGTACTACCCAATCAAATAAGAGCCTATAATCGAACTTCACACAAATTGTCAGCTCTACAAGAACAATTTCCAGGATTGCAAATCGCTACGAACAATGTTGATGTCGTTACTAATTCCGATCTTATTTTTTTATGTGTCAAGCCAAAAGAATATCGAACAGCATTAGCCGAATTTTCTTCTGCTCTTTCCAGTGAACAGGTTTTAGTTACAATTACCAGTCCTATAGTGGTAGAAGACCTGGAGAATTTAGTCCCTTGTCAGGTCATACGTGCAGTTCCAAGCATCACTAATCAAGCTTTAAGTGGTCTTGTATTGCTCGAATACGGCAGTTCTGCCACTGATGAGTCAAAAGAACGTTTGCTCCAGCTTCTATCACATATAGGTCTACCCTTGGAAATTCAGGCTCCGTTTTTGCGAATCTCAGCAGATATAGCCAGTTGCGGACCTGCCTTTCTCAGCTATACACTGCAACAAATAATTCGGTCTGCTGAAGAAGAAACTGGTCTACCCCATAAAACAGCTGTTCATTTGACAACACAAATGCTAATTGGAGTAGCTGAGTTATTAAAACAAGGTCATTTTACCTTACCAGAGCTACAGGCACGCGTCTGCGTACCAGGAGGAATTACAGGAGAAGGACTACGAATTTTACAAGGCTCCTTACCTGGTGTATTTCATCATGTGTTCCGCATTACACAAAAGAAATTTGAAGAAGATCAACATGAACTGAAAGAACAGCTGGAACATCGGTAGTCCAATATTGAAAGAATCATTTGTAACCATAGATAGTCGCGATGGTCACTAATCAATTACGTACTCCTGACACTAGTAGCATGGGGACTTTGTTACGTGGAATCTGATCTATTGACCTCGATTATTCATCTTACATTTCAATATGATCTACTATGAACTACTTATTACATGTACATAGGTAAATAGGGGAATGAAAGAGTGTCCACAATCCACAAAGGAAAAAAGCCCCCCTCCTTCTGCTAATTTCTAGCATCAGGAGAAGAGGCTTGCCTTTTTACATGAGACAGATGATTAACCTACTACAATATTAACCAACTTACCTGGAACGGCAATTACCTTACGTACTGTTTTACCGTCAATAAGGGCAATTCCTTTTTCGTGAGCAAGTACATGCTTCTCTAGTTCATCTTTGCTAAGTCCGTTAGCAACTACCAGCTTGTCACGTACTTTACCATTGATTTGGATGACGATTTCCACTTCATCCAGTACCAGTGCTTGTGGATCAAACGTTGGCCATTCCTGCATGTGTACGCTGCTAGTCTTACCAATCAATTGTTGCCACATTTCCTCGGAGATATGTGGCGCGATTGGCGCAAGTAGAATGACAAGGCTCTCCATTGCAAAAGCAAAGGTACCTCGGTCTGCTTCTGCTGGATAGCTGTACATCTTATTAACTAGCTCCATTATCGTACTGATCGCTGTATTAAAGGTGTAACGCTCACCAATATCTTCTGTTACCTTCTTAATGGTATGATGCGTGGTGCGATACAATTCTTTGGCTGCATCATCATTCGCTGCTACTTGATAAGGAGCTTTGAACAATTCTTGATTACTCTCTACCAGACGCCATACACGGTTCAAGAAACGGAAGCTTCCTTCTACTCCAGTATCTGTCCAATCTAGGTCTCGTTCAGGTGGAGCCGCGAACAGAATAAACAGACGAACCGTATCCGCTCCATACTTCTCGATCATTTCATCTGGGCTTACGACGTTGCCTTTTGATTTAGACATTTTAGCACCGTCTTTTAATACCATTCCTTGTGTTAGCAAGCTACGGAATGGTTCATCGAAGGAAAGCATCCCTGCATCGTGTAGCACTTTAGTAAAGAATCGGGAATACAACAAGTGCAAGATCGCATGCTCAATACCGCCAATGTATTCGTCGACTTGCATCCACTTGTCTGCGTTCTCTTTAGAGAAAGGCAGTTCATTGTTGCTTGCATCTGTGTATCGTAAATAGTACCAGGAAGAATCGATGAAGGTATCCATCGTGTCTGTCTCGCGTTTTGCAGTGCCACCGCAAGTTGGGCACGTCGTCTTCAGAAATTCATCAGAACTAGTCAAAGGATTACGTTTTCCATCAATGACTACATCTTCTGGTAATAACACAGGAAGTTGTTCTTTTGGTACAGGAACTACGCCACAACTATCGCAATAAATGATTGGGATAGGAGCGCCCCAATAGCGTTGTCGAGAAACCAGCCAATCGCGTAGACGATAAGTGGTAGACAATCCGCCTTTGTCTTGTTGCTCCAGTACATCAGCAATCGCTTTAATCGCTTCACGGTTTGGCATTCCATCAAATTGATCAGAGTTCATCAATGTGCCATCTTCTGTATAAGCGGCATCGACACCAATTTCTTCAGCAAGGATTTCTGGATTTTCTGGATTAATAACTACTTTAATCGCCAAATCATACTTTTTCGCAAATGCAAAATCACGCTCATCATGAGCTGGTACACCCATTACAGCACCTGTTCCGTAATCAAGCAGTACATAGTTGGCTACCCAAATCGGTACTTGCTCTCCAGTTAGTGGATGCTTTGCGTATGCTCCTGTGAACAAACCCACTTTTTCAGCATCAGTCGCTGTGCGAGTAATGTCACTCTCTTTCTTCATTTCTTCGACAAAAGCAAGCACAGAGGCTTCTTGCTCTTTACCAGCGATCAATTTTGGCACTAATGGATGTTCTGGTGCCAATACCATATAACTTACGCCATACAGCGTATCAGGACGGGTTGTAAATACTTTTACTTGCTCGTCATTTAGCTCTGGAATTGTGAAAGTGACATTAGCCCCTTCGCTTTTCCCAATCCAGTTTTTTTGCATCGTGCGTACTTTTTCTGGCCAACCAGTCAATTTGTCTAAGTCAGTCAACAGACGTTCCGCATAATCAGTAATACTAAAGAACCACTGTTCCAAATCCTTCTTAGTCACTTCTGAATCACAACGCCAGCACAAACCATCAATAACCTGCTCATTCGCAAGTACTGTTGAACATTCTGGGCACCAGTTTACAAAAGCACGCTTGCGATATGCAAGCCCTTGTTCTAGGAAGGTTAAAAATAGCCATTGCGTCCATTTATAATAATCCGGGGAGCAAGTCGCCACTTCACGACTCCAATCAATACTTACACCCAGACGATTTAATTGCATTTTCATAAAGTCAATATTTTCATATGTCCATGTAGCTGGCTGTGCTCCGAATTTAACCGCAGCGTTCTCAGCTGGCAGACCGAATGCATCCCATCCCATTGGATGCAATACTTGGAAACCATTCATACGCTTCAAACGAGCAATAACATCCCCGATTGAATATACACGCATATGACCCATGTGCAAACGCCCAGATGGATACGGAAATTGCTCAAGGCAGTAAAATTTAGGTTTGGAGGAATCCTCCACCGTTTTGTTTGTTTGTTGTTCGTTCCATTTTTTCTGCCATTTGACTTCCAGCTCTTGTGGATTGTACGGCATAGACATTTGCTACATCCTCCTTCTACTCTTTCACAAATCCTTATTCTACATTAAAATCATGTTTACAAGGTTACCCGTGTCTATTATCATCAGCAGACAAATACCGTCGCTACTAAGACACACAAAAAAACCTCACATCTCTAACAGCCGAAAAAGCTGCTAGGGACGAGAGGTTTTTTTTCTTCTCGCGGTACCACCCTAGTTAGCAAAGCAACTGTTTAACACTATGCAACGTTACCCAGTCCCCTGCTCCCTTCCTTTTCCGTAACGTGGACAGACGCTTTTGCCTACACAACTAAAGTCTTTCAGCAAAAAGGCAATGAGGGGAGTTCCAAAAGAATCGGGTTGACTCGCACCTACCGTCAACTCTCTTGTACCAGATCTAGCCTTTGTACTAGGCCTCATTATCGCTTTGTTCATATATGAGTCGATTATAGTCGTTTATACCGGAACATGTCAATCATGAGGACGTTTGGCTGAAAAAAATAGACGTTCGCTTTCAGCAACAGGCGGGAGATTTACAAAATCAGCAGTAAGCTTAATTTCTTCAAAGCCAGCTTCTCGTAACCACAATATGATCTCCATTGGCTGATAGGCTCTTTGGTATTGTGTTTCTTCCCGTTTTTGATAACATCCATTTTCTAAACGAATAAAGAAAGTAAGGTCATGCTCCACTTCTAATCGTTCTTCATCTGTATAGCATTGCCAGATGTAGTTAATCTCTTCATCTACATGTGTAAACGTGTTATTTCCAAAAAAGGTGAGAATTTTATAAGGACTATGTACATCAAAAAGGAACGTTCCACCTGGTTTTATATGCTGGTAGACACGCTGAAACGTAGCTTGCACAGCTTCTTTTTCCGTAACGTAACTAAGACAATCGCAAAATGAAATGACCGAATCAATCGGGCTGACTGAGAGTTCTGTCATATCCTGTTCAAGCCACGTTACATCAACGTGCGATGTTTTCATTTTTTCATAGGCAATTGCAAGCATCTCTGGCGACAAGTCAACACCTGTTACCTGATAGCCTTTTTGGGCTAGAGGAATGGCAATACTGCCTGTACCACATCCCAAGTCAAGAATTGTCTGTGGTTTACCGTGTATCTGCCAATAGTCCTCCGCCCAATCCAGCCAGTCCTGATAAGGCGTATCCGCCATCAACGCATCGTAGACTGTAGCTAAATGCGTATATGACATAGCCTTTTCCTACACTTCTACAGTGACGCGAGGTGCATCCGACCATAGTTTTTCTAGATTATAGAAATCACGCTCTTCTTTATGGAAAACGTGAACAACTACATCACCACAGTCAACTAATACCCAACGACCTTGCTCTTCCCCTTCAATTCCACGAATATTATACCCATTTTTGTGCACCTGATCACGAATTTCGCGAACAATTGCTTGTACCTGACGCTCATTGTTACCGTGACAAATGATGAAGCGATCTGCCATAACGGAAATTGTATGGATGTCGAGTACCACAATATTTTCTGCTTTCTTATCTTCACACGCTTTATATGCTAGTTGAAGTAATTGATTGTCTAATTGTACCATGGAAGGCCTCCTCATTCTTTTACAAGATCATTATAAGCAAGCAATGTGAGCGGATATACCCGCTGTTTTTTTTCAATTAAAAAACGTATCGTTCCTCCGAGTGCAAGAGCAAGTGCTTGATTCAAATCCTGCTCTGCTAGGCATCTAATCTCCTCTACACCAGGATAATTGCGATTGGGTTCAATGTAATCAGCGAGACAAACGACTTTCTCCAGCAAGGACATGTTCTCACGTCCTGTCGTATGATAACGAATCGCTTGCAGTATCTCAACATCTTGTATCTGTAACTCCTGTTGTACCACAATCGCTCCTACAAAAGAATGCCATAATTCTTTATCTCCTGATAGCAGATCCTGGGATAAATCATAACGAAGCAGATAATCCCGCAACCGAGAAATCTCCCAGCATTTGCAGTAATCATGCAACAATCCCGCTAACTCAGCTTTTATCGGATCTGCTCCGTAACGAACGGCCAGCTCTTTGGCTACTTCTGCTACGCCTAAGGTGTGCTGGTAACGCTTTTCATGCATTTGGGCTTTAATCTGCTTAAGCAAGGCTTCTCTATGTTGGATCAGCTGCATATAACCCGCTCTCCTTTATATAGCATTCCACCGCTGAAGGAACAAGATAGCGAATACTTTTTCCAATCTGGATCTGTTCGCGGATATGCGTAGATGAAAGCTCCCAAAGCGGAATCTCGATAAAATCCACATACGCTGTCCATCTTGAAGGTTGCGGTGCGGAATGAGGCCGATGAAACCCAATAAAACGTACCAGCTTCACCAACTCTTCTATGGCATGCCACTGTGGTAGCATCTCTACCATGTCCCCTCCAATAATAAATAAGAACTGGTAAGCAGGATGTAAATCCACCAATTGTTGCATAGTATCTACGGTGTAAGAAGGACCTTCTCGATCCAACTCTACCGTCGTGATCCGAAACTGTGGATGATTACGTATCGCTAGTCGTACCATTTCTGCTCGGTGGGTAGCGTTTGCCACATTTTTTTTCTGTTGTTTATGGGGCGGAATATGAGCAGGCATAAACCAAACCTCATCAAGTTTTGCCTGCTCTCTCGCCTGTTCTGCAATTAACAAATGTGCATTATGAATAGGATCAAATGTGCCACCCATTATCCCAATACGTTTCATATGCTTCCTTTAATCCTTATGGTAGCACAATCGTTTTGTTCTCTTTTGACTCTTTGTACAAAACAACGGTATGACCGATTAATTGTACCATTTCCGCACCTGCACCAGTAGCCAATTCTTCTGCTACTGCATGCTTGTCATCCATATTATTTTGCAAAATGGAGACTTTAATTAGTTCGCGTACTTCAAGAGCTTCTTGAATCTGCTTTACCATATTTTCATTTACTCCGCCCTTACCTACTTGAAAGATAGGTGCAAGATGGTGGGCCATAGAGCGCAAATAACGTTTTTGTTTACCAGTTAACATTTAATTTCCTCCTTGTTGCAAGTGCTGCAACACTATTTCTCTCATTTTATCAGTTGGCGCCGCTTCACCTGTCCACAATTCGTAAGCAAGCGCCCCTTGATTTATAAACATGCCAAGGCCCGAGTGATGAGTTGCTCCGATTGCTTTGGCATACTGTAGCAATTGTGTTTCTAATGGATTATAGATTAAGTCGCTTACAATTAGATCAGATCGTAAGCACATCCTATCCACAGGCATTTCTTGAATATGAGGGTACATTCCAATAGAAGTCGTATTGATTAAAAGAGTGCTATCTAGAATCGCTTGCTCCGCTTGAGCAAATGAATATACACGTATAGGGATTTGAGATCCAAGCGCCATCGCCAACAATTCTGCACGTTCTAATGAGCGATTAACGATCCGAATTTCTTTTACGCCTCGTTCTACCAATGTACATGCAACTGCGCGGGCAGCACCGCCAGCACCTAGTAGCGTAACAACTTGCTCTGTTAAATCAACCCCTGTTTCTTCCAACAACGAGCGAACATACCCTGTTCCATCTGTATTATAACCAATCAGGGTGCCATCTTCATTTACAATAGTATTAACGGCTCCAATCCGTTCTGCCAAGGGATCAATTTTATCCAAATACGGAATAACGGCTACCTTATGCGGAATGGTGACGTTAGCGCCTCGCATACCTAAAGCTCGAATAGCCTCGACCGCTTCTTTAATCTGATCATCATTAACTTCGAAAGCAGCATAAGCAAAGGGCAATTGTTTTTGTTCAAAAGCCGTATTATGCATCACCGGAGACAAGGAATGTCCCACAGGACGTCCAAACAATCCAACCATTGTCGTTTTACTATGTAACAGGAAGACCCCTCCCCCAAGTAAAGTTAGAAAAGCCCCTCCGCAAAGAAGGGGCTTGCTTGTTGTTCAAGTGATCGACACGGACTTGATTAAATTAAGCCTTTTCGTAATCCGACACTTACACCCTTAGGCACATGTACTTCTACGACCCCTTTTACTTTTCCCTGAAGCGCTATCCAGCCTAACCCAGCAATAACGATATCAGTTGGTACATTTGTATCAATTTTTAACGTATAACGGGTGAATGGCAATAACGCTTTAGCCGCTTCTCCTGAAGGCGGTGCAAGCATCTCCCCATGATGCTTCTCCAGCACTTCTTCCGCATTATCTAACTTTGTACGGTGAATATATAGATCATTAGCCAAATAGCAAGCAAATGGCTGACGTTCTCCTCTTACATAATCAACCCGTGCCAATCCACCCAAGAACAATGTCTGTTTATCGTTTAATTGGAAGACACGCGGATTAATCCGTGATTTTGGAGTAAGTTTACGTAGATCCTCTGGTGACACTAGGTGACCAATCTGATCGCGATTAATAATACCAGGTGTATCAAATATAGAACGACCATCCTCTAAAGGAATCTCGATCTTATCTAAGGTAGTTCCTGGGAATGGCGAAGTGGTAATTTCCATATCAGTCGCTCCGTAATCATGTAAAATCCGATTAATCAGAGTAGATTTCCCTACATTAGTTACACCCACAATATAAACATCGCGCCCTTTACGGAATTCTCCAATGCGAGCAAGCAATTCATCAATACCGGTTCCTTTTTCAGCACTTACGAGAACCACTTCATTTGGCTTTAAGCCGCGTTCTTTCGCTTCATGCTGAATCCAGTTTTTCACACGATTAAGATTGATATTACGAGGTAGTAAATCTACTTTATTTCCTACCAGCAAGATTGGATTTTGTCCAACAAAGCGTGGTAATCCCCGTAGCCAAGAACCTTGGAAGTCGAATAAATCAACTACCATAACCACTAAGCACTTTGTGGAACCAATTCCATTTAAAATACGGAGAAAATCATCATCATGCATCTCTACAGGTGCTACTTCATTATAGTGTTTAATACGAAAACAACGCTGACAAATGACTGCATCACGCGTCAATGCAGAAGCTGGTGCATAGCCTGACTTCCCCTTGTTTTCTGTCTGTATCTCAACTCCACAGCCCGCACAGCTGATTGGGCCCTCGAAGTCCTGATCTACTTCTTGTTGTTGTACCACGAAATCATTCCTTTCTTGCTCATCCAATGCAGGGCAAGTCGTTCCATTTTCCGGTTAAATCGCGTAAAAAAACCATCTGAATTTTTGACTGGGACAACTAAAATCGTATGAAAACCTAATAAATTGCCACCTAGCACATCTGTAAACAGTTGATCGCCAATAACCACTGTCTCCTCAATGCGAACATCCATGATCTCAATCGCACGTTTAAACGCCTGATTGGTAGGCTTTCGCGCAGCCGGAATATAGTGGCATTGTAAGGGTTCACAAAATTGTAAAACCCTCGCCTTATTATTATTGGATACAACCGTCACTTGAATTCCTGCTTCATCCAAACGCTTAAACCAATTCATTACCTCTGGAGTAGCATCTGGTGTGTCCCATCCAACTAACGTGTTATCCAAATCAGTTATCACCGCTTTGATGTTGCGTTTTCGGAGTTCATCTATATTAATGGAAAAGATGGATTCCACATACTCATTAGGGGTTAACTTCTGTAAAAGCAAATGCCCGTACCTCCCGTTCACCGTTCACTGGTCTTGCATGCACCACGAACGAGATATCGGGACTAACTATACCATATTTGGAAGGCTTGTTGCAAAACAAAATCAAATCTGCTATAAAGAAAGGTTCTCTTTTTCAACTAATTTGCAAACACGCTCTGTCGGTTGCCAACAATCAAATCGATAGGAAGGTTTCGTCTCATATCCCAGTCTGCCACAGGAGTAGGTGGTTTTTACACCCTTATCACCCTTGTTCACACAAAAATGCTGGCACGTCGCACAGCAATGAAACCGATTTGTATCTGCCATTTTGTTCATCCCTCTGTCCTTCCAAACCAATGATAGCGATTTCGAGCAACCCAAGCATATGCTTTCTCACCTATATAAGCAGCACCTGGTAAATAGAAAAGAGGCGATAGCCAGCAAAAATAAGTAAGAACAAGTAATTTTCTCACGGCATAAAATGCTCGCAACCGTTCTCCTGAGGGGAGGTGGACTTCCATCGCTTCTCCACACGCCTTATCTTGTAGATGACAAGCAGGTGCCTCCTCATAATGACGCCACTCTATTCGTTGTTTTTTCCCGGGCAACAATAAACTAGATAACCGTTCACGAATAAAGCAACACATGTTGCAATGTTCATCATAATAAACGATGATCTTACTCATTCTATACTCCTTCTTTCCATGCAGGGAGTGAAAAAATACTTAGCTGTTCAAATCTTTCCTTCTGCTCCTCTTCCCGCAGAAAATTAGAAAAACCAACTCCAATCAATCTAACACCATGCGAGAAATCAAATTCATCCAATAAAATTTCTAACCATTCTTCCCAATCCCAAGATGTTCCTGACACTACTTTACGCTGTTTACTTTTTGTTGTGAAGTCAGTAAATCTAACTTTCAACGTAAGCGTCTGAGGTTGAACTCCCTCTTGCTCCACTTCTTCTTTTATATGGGCAAGCAATTCTCGGGCAATTTCAGCGATTCGGTCACGCTCCTGCAAATCGTACACCAGGGTGGTTTCCCTACTAATTGATTTAACAGGGCGATCCATCTCGATTTCTCGTTGATCCACTCCGCGTGCACGCTCATATAGCGCATGTCCCCACTTGCCAAATAGTTGAACTACTTCCTCAAGAGACAACCCCCATAAATCTCGGACAGTCTCAATCCCCTTTTTAGATAAAACCTCCTGTGATTTTTTACCAACACCATGTAAGACACTGATTGGTAACGGAGCCAGAATATCCAAAGCACTTTCTGCACGAATAATGACAAAAGCATCTGGTTTTCTCAAATCGCTGGCGATTTTAGCGAGAGACATATTGTAGGATAAGCCGATACTACAGGTGAGGCCGGTTTCTTGTTTAATGCGTCTTTTCAACTCTTTGGCAATGGGAACTGCGTTTTCGTAGTGAGACACATCTAAATAAGCCTCATCTAGTCCAATGGGTTGATATAACTCCGCATACTCCGTATAAATCCGCCTAATTTCCTCGGATTTTTCATGATAACGAGCAAAGCGACAAGGAACAAAAATACCATGTGGACACTTTTTACGTGCAATAGCAACAGGCATAGCAGAACGCACACCAAACGAACGAGCCTCGTAACTACAGGTAGCTACTACGCCCCGATTGCCCGTACCTCCCACAATGACAGGCTGATTGCGCCATTCTGGATGATCCAATTGCTCCACACTAGCATAAAATGCGTCGATGTCCACATGAATAAATTTTTTCATAGCCGCTCCACCCAAACATATATTCTCATCGAATTCTATTGCTATTATAGAACACTGAGTGTAGCGATTCAATTCACTTGGTTGCTTGATTTACATTTTGGGTAGTATCCCAGGGTTTGTTTAACCATCTACGCATGGCAAAACACCCACGGAACCATTCATCCATTCCTTGTGCAATCCATACCCCTAGTAAGCCAAGCCCAAAATAGATACCAAGTGTATAGCTAAAGACCACTGCGATCCCCCACATTGCAATAATGCCAATGATCACTGGAAACCGAACATCACCCGCAGACTTTAACGAGCCCATTAAAACAATGTTCATCGCTCTACCTGTCTCGGTAAGGACCATGACCCATAGGACGGGAAGGGCCACTTCAATAATAGCTGGATCAGTCGTAAACATTTGTAAAATAGGCGAGCCGAATAACGCGATAATCAATGTCGTGGCAAACGAAGCACACATCGAAATTTTTAATGTACGCATCCCGCGACGTAAGGCCTTATCATATTGTCTCCCACCAATATAACGGGCAACCAGCAACTGTGTACCTTGTGCAATTGCCAGTGTGAATAGATAGCAAATCATAGAAATATTCAATACATAGACGCGTGCCGCCAGCGATGAAGCTCCCATCACGGCAATAAATCCCGTAATGATTACTTGTGATAGCTGATAGGACAAGTTCTCACCAGCAGAAGGAATCCCTATGGATAAAAGTCCTTGGATGTCCTCTTTTCTTACAATAAAGATATCTTTAAATCGAATGCGTAAAGCAAGCTGACGAAACACCAAATATAATAAAGCACCTACCGCAAAGGCCCGCGCCACCACCATTGCCCAAGCCACGCCAGTAACTCCCGTAATAGGCAATCCAAAAATACCTGTGATCGCGATGATATTACCGCCTACACTAATCATGTCCATCAGTAGGGTGACCATCAAGGAGTCCTTCGTGTATCCATGACTTCTAAGTACAGCACTTAATGCTAAAGCAATTGATTCTAGAAACAACGATGCCCCACAAATTTGTACAAACAAAAGTCCATAGTTTAAAACATCTCCCTTAAGCTCAAAGAGACTAAGGAATTGTTTACCAAACAGTACCACAATCACAGCAATAGCCATTCCAAACCAAAAATTTAAGCCAAAAGCAGAACGTGCTAACTGCCTTGCTTGATCTAATCGATTAGCTCCCAGTCTTTGACCAATCAGAATAGTCGCGCCAATTGACGTCACGTTAAAAATCAAAATAAAAATATTTAAGAGCTGATTTGCCACCCCTACACCCGTAGCTGCATCATCTGAATAATGACTTAGCATCAGAGTTGCAATAATCCCCATCCCCATATGTAGCGCTAGTTCAAAAAAGATTGGCCACGTAATTTGAAATAGAGTTTGACGTTGATATTTGTTGGTTTCTGTACTCACATTCACCCTTCTTTACTCCATTGACATCTATTCGTTCTAAAAGATTTGTTCATTATAACTCGATGTTAGGTGGATGGGAATAGAGATACGGACGTAGATAAAAAAATGAGCTACCCACAAGGTAGGTAGCTCTTAAAATATCCATTTTTACAAGTTTTTCTCCACTACACTGTTCATCCTGATCAAGGAAATCTTGTTACATGTCTTTATATGTTACGTGTTTCTTATTTAAACGTTTTAAAACGCTCATCTAGTGGTTTGTACTCTTTTTCCTTAGGAGCCATTGTTGGTTGACCAAATGGCATTTGGGCAATTAGTTTCCAGTGACCTGGAACATTCCATTCCTTTTTCACATCTTCATCAATTAATGGGTTGTAATGTTGTAAGGTAGCTCCTAAGCCTTCCATTTCAAGTGCGGTCCAGATAACAAACTGATGCATACCAGAAGATTGTTGGGACCAAATAGGGAAATTGTCTTTATACAGCGCAAAATCCTTTTGTAGTTGCTCTACAACTTGTTGGTCTTCAAAAAAGAGTACTGTTCCGTATCCATTACGGAAAGATTTCATTTTTTCTTCTGTTGGAGCAAAGTTGTTGTCGCCAACTACCTTACGCAAAGCTGCCTCCGTCAAATTCCATAATTTATCATGTTGTTCTCCTAATAGAAGCACGATGCGAGCTGTTTGCGAATTAAATGAAGACGGCGTATGTTTTAGAGCAAATTCAATTACTTCTTTGATTTTATCATCCGAAATGCTTACTTCTTTACTGATACCATAAATGGAACGTCTTCCTTCGACTGCTGCGTAAAAATCTTTTGCCATGATACTAGCCTCCCTGTTGTTAGAAAAAATATTGCTACTCAAAACTTTGCCCTACTGGGGTCAACTTATACCGATGCAACAGTAAAACGTTTGTTAACAAAATGCGGATTTTCAAGCTCATCAAGTACTGCAATCGCATAATCATCCATGCTAATTGAGCTTTCACCTTTTGCATTTACTAGTAAATTTTCCTCACCTTTTTGATAACGTCCTGTACGTTCACCTGGTTCAAACATAGCTGAAGGACTTAAGAAGGTCCATTGAGGTAGATTAGATTGCTTTAGAATCTCCAAATTTTTACCTTGGTTCGTTGCTGTAGCCAAATATTCTTTAGGGAATTCTGGGGTTTCATATAGTCGAACCGTTTTCGCTTCATCTACAAACAAGCTACCCGCTCCTCCAACTACAAATAGCTTTGTTTGCGGAGCATTTTTTAGCGCCTCAATCAAAATATTTCCTGCATCTACATGTAAATGTTCTTCTCCTGGTTTTGCACCAAAGGAATTTACAACAACATCAAATTTATTTAAATCCTGAGTAGTTAGGTCAAATACGTCTTTTTGTAGCACAGCTACCTTTTGATTTTGATCAAGCTTGGATGCATCGCGAACGATAGCTGTTACTTCATGCCCTCTTTGCACCGCTTCTTGCATGATCAATTTTCCTGCTCTTCCTGTTGCTCCAATAATAGCGATTTTCATATGAAAGGCCTCCTTAATTAGGAATCAATTGTAAAACACGGTAGCTCATTTGAATAAATCAGATCAGATCAAGTCATTGGACAACCGCTCTTCTTGTAACTATTTTAGTTACAACTTTCTTTTTTGTCAAATGTTTTTTTATAGATTGCCCAAAACTTGGTCAATTGTGCATCCAACCTAAAACACCGCTATCTTATGTTTAGGATTGTACGTAACAAAAAGGCGTGTAGACAAAGGAACCTCCTTGCTTACACGCCACGGTTTTATTTATCATTCTCTTTGCTGTTTTACTAGCTGTACAAACTCCTTGCATATCCCAAGCATCTGTTCGTCATGCATCCACATACGTTCAGGATGCCATTGGACTGCAATAGTAAGACCATCTTCGCTTTCGAATCCTTCTATGACACCATCAGGAGCCACAGCAGTCACATTATAACCAGTGGGTAATGTTTTAACAGCCTGATGATGAGAGCTATTCACCAAGACTGTTTCGGCATGTAATGCCCTCTTTAAAAAACCATCTGACACCTGAATGTAATGAGAGCCATATTGCTTAGAACCGATTTGCTGATGCTGCAACGCGTTCGGATACACACTCTCAATATCTTGTACTAAGGTACCTCCGATTGTTATTGCTATCATTTGAGCCCCTCGGCATACCCCAAGCATCGGCTTACGATTATCTAATAGAGTACGGATTAGCCGAAGCTCAGCTTGATCACGTTCATAGTCTACTTCTCCAAGCCGCTGATGAGGCGTTTCTCCATATAGATGAGGGGCAGGATCAACACCACCGGTCAATAGTACGGCGTCAACAGCCTCAAGTACCTCATCGATTGGATAGAAACCCTCGTGTAATAACGGCAAAAGAAGCGGTATTCCTCCGCTTCTAATAATACCTTCCACGTAACAATGACTAGCGTAGAAGAAATGATCCACTCGATTGTCTGAAACGTACATTTTGGAACTAGCGATTCCGATCACCGGACGCAAGCCTCTCGCTCCCTTTCTACTCGCGGCGGGCGTATTTGTAATCAACGAAGCCTAATGCGTCGATTACCACGCCTTTCACATCATCCTTTTGTAACCATTTATATGTGTAATAGTAGATCGGAGTGACTGGCATTTCATTCATGAGCATTGTGTCAGCCTGTTTTAATAACTCTTTACGTTTCTCCTGATTACCTTCTGCTGAAGATTTAGCTAGGAGCTCAGTATATGTTGGATTCGACCAACCAGATTTGTTGCTACCACCTTCTGCTTTAAACACTTCTAAGAAGTTAATTGGATCATTAAAATCACCAATCCAACTAGCACGTGCAATCTGGAAGGCACCTTCCTTCATTGCTTCACGCACTACCTTTAACTCCATATTTTTCAGTTTCACTTCTACATTCAAGGTTTTGCGCCATTGATCCTGAATAGCTTGAGCAAGTTTTGCATGCAACTCATCTGTATTATACAAAAGCTCTATTTCCGGCAATTTTGTCAGTTTCTCTTCTTTTAAGCCTTCTGCCAGCAATTGTTTAGCTTTTGAGATATTATTATCTGTAAAATAGCCACTTGGGTTCAACGACATCGATGGAGGTAAAATACCAAGTGCCGCTGTTCCACCTGTTTGCACAATATTATCAATCAGTTCTTGACGATTCATCGCGTAGGCAAATGCTTGACGTATTTTTTTATTGTTGAACGGAGCCTTTTTTGTGTTAAATACATACCAGTACGTTCCCGCTGTCGCTTGGGTATGCAATTTATCTTTCAATGCACCAATCGCATCAGATGGAATGTCTCCTAGTGGAGAACCAGACCAATCTAACTCGTTGTTATCATACATGCTCAATTCTGTCGTAGAGTCCTCAATCATGTTAAACTCTAACTTCTCCAATTTTACATTCTCTTTGTCCCAATAAGTAGGATTTTTTTCAAACGTAATCTTGGATTTATGTTGCCATTCTTTCATAATAAATGGACCGTTACCAACTAATGTGGACGCATCGTTTGCCCATTTTTCATTAGCTTCTACTACCTTCTGATTTACAGGATAGTAGGTCACAGAGGACAGTAACTCTAGGAAGAATGGTGTTGGATTTTCTAGCTTTACCTCCAGAGTTTTATCATCAAGTGCTTTTACTCCTACTTGATCTAGAGTTACCTCTTTAGCATTGGCTTTTTGTCCATTCTTAATATAATAAAGCTGGTAGGCATACTCAGAACCCGTTTTTGGATCTAAGACACGTTTCCAAGCGTATTCAAAATCCCTAGCAGTTACTGCATCACCATTTGACCATGTAGAGTTGCGCAACTTGAACGTGTAGGTTTTTAAATCGTCTGAGATAACGTAGCTCTCTGCAACTGATTCATGCAGCTTGCCATCCTCGCCCAAGCGAATCAGACCATCAAAAGCAGAACGAGCAACAGCCATAGAAATTGCGTCTTGTGCTAGACCTGGGTCAGCAGTTGGTGGTTCTGTCTTAATATTGAGGCGTAATTTCTGTTCCTTCGTCCCAGCATTTGCTGTCTTTTCAGGTTTAGAAGTTGAATCTGGACTGTTTGTACTAACTACACCACACCCAGTTAGTACAGAAGTTAGAAGTAGGATAGTACAGAGGGAACGGATGGGAAATCGCTTCATCGGCTTACACTCCTCATTTTTCAAAATAACAAAAAAACATTACGTTTCTTTCTTCACGGGGGTTCATGAGGAACAGCATCTTTACACTGGATAAGAAATTGATTTTTTGTATAATCATTCATATCATAAGAGTAATAATTTCTTGTCCTAATGCGCTTTATAGGCATTCCCCTCGATGAAAACTTTTTTCTATTATAGTGGATTCATTTATTCATGTATATACAAATGTAATCAAAGGGTGGTGTTATTTCAATGATAAAATCACTAGGAGCACAGATGCTGGAAGCGACGGAAACGGCTGGTGGCGAATGGGCAATATATATAGGATCTTTCTACAGGTGAATCTTTTATGCATAAAGAAAACCAACCTTTTTACGCTGCAAAACAAACCATTGCCAAGCTAGGAAAAATGGTCTTTGACCGATACAACGTGTAAAAGGTTCATCTTATTTCTACACAAAAAGACGACCGTATCAACACGGACGCCTTTTTTCTGTTCAGGATTTTTTTATACTTATGCTTGATGCTTCTACGGCTCCGCTATAAGTTTTTGTACTTCCTCTAGCAAATCTTCTACGCCTGGTCTGTCAAACTGAGAACTACCGATGTAGGCATAGCGGATCACATGTTCCTTGTCCAATAAATACGTACTAGGAACAGCAATTCGAAAAGAATCCCACTTAAAAGGAGTAAACACCTCATACGCTTTCATTACTTCACGAGTCGAGTCTGAAAGCAAGGGAAACGGCATATTGGTGCTATCTGCATACGGTATGAGATTTTGTAATTTTTGACCCGCAATAATAACGATAGGTACACCTAGTTTGTCAAAACGAGAACAGGCAGGCTGTAAGGCTTCCAACTGTTTACGACAATTTGGACACCAGGTTCCTCGAATAAACAAGAGTAACAAAGGCTTACCCGTATATTGATCTAACCGGATTATTCCCTTTGTTGATTCCAATTCAAAATCTGGAGCTCTATGCCCGATAGACAGTCCCTTTTTTCCCATATGATCTCCCCCCTCTACTCTCTTGAGCGGTTAGTCATTTGTTGCCACACTGTCCCACTTGCTTCTTCTCCACCCTCAATTCGCTCAATAGCTAACTTAATTTGCAAGCTAATTTCGAACTCGCTATCCTCTTCAGCCTGATGTAGCGCTGGCAAGGCTGATTCATCCCCCACCTCATATAAAAAACGAGCGGCACGCCAGCGAACCAACTTATTTGAATCACGCAAAGCTTCGATCATGGCTGGAATCGCTTTAGGATTTCCTAGGTCAGATAAGGTGTCACCAGATGTTCTCCTAACGGAAGCTGAAGCATCCCGCAAAGCTAGATACAATAAAGGGAGAACCTCTTCTGTTCCAATCATCCCCAAATAAACAACAGCCAAGCGACGTATAGAAGCTTTCTCATCCTCCAGCGCTTTGTTCATCAGTGGGAGGTCCTCTTCCGTTGGCTCCATTCGCTCTAAAACAGCATAACGTTTACGCCAATCAGGATCAGTAAGCATTTCTATTGTTACCTTTTGCGGTGGTTGCGGTTTTGGCGGCTCCTGCTGTCCTCCTTGAGCTAATGCTACTTGCAGCAGCGATTGTAATCGTGCTTCATCATAAGCAGCATCCAATTCCTGAGCCACTTCCTCACCGACTTCTTTCGCATTTCCATATCGTGCGCCCTGTTCAACCCACTGACGCTCTGTAATTAAGTTAGGGGAAGTAACTCCAGCCTGCATTGCCATTTTTGCAAACCGTTCAGGAAGTCCCGTGCGGGTTTCTTCTCCATTTGCAACAATTTTTACTTGCATAGGAATATCTCTAAACATTTGCACATATACTTGTAATTCTCCAAATGCAGGTGCTTCTTCCTGATTATCCGCCCAATCACTGCCGCTCATTTCTTCTGCACCCAATATCTCCTTAGCTTCCGCTAGTATTGGTTGCCAGGCTGCATTTGGCAATCGTTCCAACGCAATAAAGTCTACAACCTGAAAGACCCCTTTAACTCCTTCTATCCCTAACAGCTTTTGGATATACTGCGGGGCATGTCCTTTTGTCTTTTGAGTAAAATTATGTTGAACTCCATTCGGAAGCTGTTCATCTAACGTCAGCTTCATCGTATTGGGACTTGGTGTAGGTTCAATGGAGCGTATTTTCATTAGCTCAACTCCTTTTCGTAATAAGTAGCCTATCTCAAGTAAGCTTTGTATCCAGCGTTACCAGTATGCTTTTCGCTAGTATAGCATATGATAATCGAGCCAATAAAACTTCACTGACAGTTTAGAGCATCCCCGTTGCTTTCGAGTTTTCTTTTATGTAAAACAAAAATGGGTCACTTTCTCACCCATTTTTACTGTGGTTATTTTCCCTATTTAACTAGCAATTCGTATGTTACTTCTGTTACATATGATTCTGGCGTATCAGGAAGTGTCATTTTTCCACGTAACTGTAACTGATGAACTCCAATTCCTAATGGTTTTAGCATCAGCCAAAAACCATCGGTAGCTGCATTAGCCTTTTTACATGTACCAACAGGAACCTCTATGTCAAGAAGATTATCATAAGGTAGCTGGATAGGAAAAATTGGGGACGAAACACGATACACTTCTGTTTTGATTGGATACCCATCCAAAACAACATTTGCCTCTACAATATGGTCTGCTAAATATTTTGCACCACCGGATAAATCTAGAGGCATACCTGTTATTTTGGGTAAAAAAATGTCATTACTCACTGCACTACATACAGGGAAAAAGATCGGCTTTTTATGAGGAATCGTACATGTACGAACCGCTGGACGTCCACTGTAACTTCCAGCCAAAAACCAAACGGGTCTTTCGTGTTGTTTTATTTGATGCACTTCTGAATAGTCGCCAGTTAGGTCCAATAATGGATGAATAGCCTTTGGAATGGAAAAAGCCCATTGCCACCATTCTATCGCCCAATCACTATAGCTTTTATAAGCCGGCTGCGAAGTTGGAGGAAAGACCCGCGGGTCAACAATAAGTTCATGACTCATTGATTTCACCTCCTGTTTTATCTTATTTCAATGTACATGAAGCGAAACGGCTGATGGTCAGGTTCGATTGTCTTTTTTGCCTTTTTTCAAAAAACAAGTCGTATGTGGTATCCTTTTTCTTTTTTTAGAATAGAATAGTTCGTGCTGTTTTTAATCTCACATTTGAATATCTCTCTTTTATCATTCGTGTTATTTTTTCTAAATGTTCAAAAATAATTAACAATTACACCCTACCTTTTTCCTTATTTTGGATCATAATAGTAAGTAGAATACCTCTTGTATTTCCAAACTTTTTGAAACTTATTTGTTTCTGCATCGTATAAACAAGTAAGAATATAAATAGGAGTTGAAAGAGTGATGAGGACGTACACATTTTTGTTCGAAACAAAAACGAACAGATGGGAAGAACGAGTAGAAGCGAACAGCATGTTGGACGCCGCTCGCAAAGCAAAAGAATTGGCTATTGAAAAATCAAAAGCCCTGGCGACCAAAATTATGTTCTCTTTTTACCACGTTCGAGCAGTATAAGAAGCTATCTTCTTTGCAATAGATATGGCAGGTGATCCACAACATGTTGTCAACAGCATATGTCCAATGAAACGCTCCCTTTCATTTAGCAAGGGAGCATTTTGTTATATAAAAAGCAGGCATACCTCTCCAATCCTTAAAACACTTGTTCTAAGAGAACTCATTTTTTCATAGACTTTTCTATTTTGCCTTCTGATGGTATACTTTTAATAATTAGAAATTTATCTAAATATCAAATTATAGAGAGGGTGCCAGCTAAGAAATGGGATTAAACGTAACTTTTAAAGCCTTATCAGACCCAACTAGGCGCCAAATTCTTGATCTACTTCGGGAAAAAGACTTAACAGCCGGAGAGATAGCTGAGCATTTTAACATGACAAAACCAAGTATCTCACATCATCTCAATCTTTTAAAACAAGCGGATTTGATTCGGGATGAACGAATGGGTCAACACATCATGTATTCACTTCACACAACCGTTTTTCAAGATGTAATGAAATGGATATTACGTTTTTCAGAGGAGGAGCGTTAGGATGAAAAAACATTGGTTTTTTATATTGATTTTTAGCATCACCATTCTCATTAGCATCTGTAGTCTCCCTTATCTGCCCAACGAAGTAGCGATGCACTGGAACGCAAGCGGAGAAATAGACCGCTATAATTCTAAATGGTATGCTGTTGGTTTCGCACCGTTTTTAATGCTCCTACTCTATGTCATGATGAACGTGCTTCCCAAATTTGATCCACGTCAGGAAACATACACTAAGACAAAGAGTACATATCTAACCACTAGATATTTATTCATTGTATTTATGCTGGTCATGCATTGTATCGTTATCTTAACTGGTCTTGGATACAACTTAAACATCGGTCTGATTGTTAACATGCTGGTAGGCTTGTTGTTTGTCCTGATTGGCAATGTAATGCCTCGTATGCAACCATCGTATTTTGTTGGGATTAAGACTCCCTGGACGTTAGCTAGTGATGAAGTCTGGCGTAAAACACATTTTATCGGTGGTAGATTATTTGTTCTGGGAGGCATTCTTGTCATTGTAAGTATCTTTTTACCTCCCTTTATTCAAAGCTGGGCACTCTTAGTGATTCTAGTAGGAACGGTAGTCATCACATATTTCTTATCCTACCTGTACTACCGTCAGATCAAGCCATAGACACCTTATCACCTCAAACATAATTCCTCTCATTTTATGTATGTAAAAACCACCGTCCAGCTAGTAGACGGTGGTTTTTACATGGGAAATGATTTGTTTTTGCCCATTCCTTATTCATATAGTTTGTACCCACATTCTCCATCTTATCTATTTAAACAAACACTAAATGAAGCAAATCACCATAGGGAAATAACGCAACCTTTCTTAGCTAATCAAACTACACAGGATTGTAAATCAGAAATCGTTGTAATAGAGAATGCCACACTAATTCATGAATCTGCTTTCTCAAATATACTCAAGCTGGCAAGAGTTTGGAACAAGCTTTCTGATAGGAAGACAATTCTGGTGGGCACAGACAACTAGTGAGAGTGCTGAGAAAATGGCACGTTTTGTACGGAATTTGATCCTGCATCCAAACAGCCTATGGAATCGATTAGATTGGAATCTATCATTGACTAGCTAGGAACATCTCCACAATCTATCATAACCTCCCTCTCAAAAAGAAGAACTCTTTACAGTTGCGAAATAGACTACTTTTCTCTGATTAGAGATTTTAGGAAGTCTATTTCTTTTTTTGACTAACTGAGACTATTGTCAGGTTGTCCTGAACTTCAATATCGTTCTTTACCCTTTAGAATGTACAAAAAACCCGATGAATTTCTTCATCGGGTTTTTTATAAAGTATGGCGGAGGGAGAGGGATTCGAACCCCCGTGACGTTGCCGCCTAACGGTTTTCAAGACCGCCCCGTTATGACCACTTCGGTATCCCTCCGTGTAGTAAATGTTGGTAACAACCTCTCAACAAAAATTATTATACCTGATGTAAATTTATTTAGCAAGAGTGAAATAAAAATTTTTTTATTTTTTTTAAAGCCCTTGAAAAATCGATTATACACTTGATAATCACTCTCATTGAATGATGGTTCATTATATGATACCATCTACATTATACCAATCATCCAATATTTGGATGTGTTCTGTTGTTAGGTGGTAATACTCGCTATAAAATTAAATCAACCGACACGTCTTACACCTGCTCAACAAGTAACCGTTCCATTTGAACAACTACATTGAAGCAATTAAACAACAAGATGCAGATACCACGGAAGTAATTGCCTGCTCATATATGATTACGCTAAAGCAGGTCCTACAAGATGCTTGGGGAGGAGATGAGAAAAAATGAATACGCAACAATATAACCCGAATACCAGCCATACACATGAGTCCAAAATTCGCACAATCCTTACCGTGCTTGGAATTATTTTAATTGCTGCCAATCTCCGTGCTGCAATAACATCAGTTGGACCTCTGATTGGTGATATCCGCAATACCACAGGTCTTACTGGCACAGTTGCGGGAATGTTAACAACCCTACCTTTGATTGCTTTTGCAATATTATCTCCTGTTACACCAAAACTAGCACGTCGATTTGGTATGGAAAAAACTTTATTTATTGGTCTACTTGTACTTAGCCTGGGTATTATCTTACGTTATCTGCCTTCGACTATTTTGCTATTTGTTGGTACAGCATTGATTGGGTTAGCAATTGCAGTCGGCAACGTTTTGTTACCGAGCTTGATCAAACGTGATTTTGCTTATAACGTAGGAATTATGACCGGTGCCTATTCTCTATCAATGGGTATCTTTGCGGCACTAGCGTCCGGACTAAGTGTTCCGATTGCACATGGATTACAACTTGGGTGGAGGGGCTCTCTATTAAGTGTTGCCTCTCTGAGCCTTGTCGCTGCATTAATATGGATTCCTCAGCTTCAACACCCTCACCTTCCAAAAGAATCATCAATAAATAAGGTTACTGAAAAAAGCATTTGGCGTTGCCCTCTTGCCTGGCAAGTCACACTCTTTATGGGTCTGCAATCGTTAGCTTTTTATGTAAGCATTTCATGGTTACCAGCTATCTTATCTGATCGCGGTTATAGTGCGGAATCAGCAGGGTGGATTTTGTCTCTCATGCAATTTGTTAGTTTGCCGGTCAGCTTTCTTGTTCCAATGATTGCTGGTCGAAGTAAAAATCAAAGTGGACTTGCTGTTCTCATTTCTCTGTTTGGTATGATTGGCTTTGCTGGGCTCCTTATAGGCAATAACGCTTTGTTGTTTCTATGGATTATCTTTATTGGATTAGGTCAAGGGGGGAGTATCAGTCTGGCCCTCACCATGTTTGCTCTGCGTGCTCCTAATGTTATGGTATCAGCAGAGTTATCTGGTATGGCCCAGTCAATAGGTTATGCACTGGCAGCTTGTGGGCCTATTTTGTTTGGATTTTTACACGATGTCACGGATGATTGGAGTCTTCCTCTCATTGGGATTGTTGTGGTTATCTTACTACAGCTACTCGTGGGCCTAGGTGCAGGTAGAGCTGCTTATGTAACACAGCTAGATAAATCGGAGAAAACCAATCATTCCTCATAAATAGTCTCTGATATAGGGCAAACTTTCATTAGGCTTGCCCTATATCAAATTCAAATTACGTATTTAAACGAACCTCGATAGGTGCTTTTCTCCACTCTTTTTCCCTGTACGAGTCACTGTATTGATATAAAACAGTTATTTGTTACCATTTCACTTCTCACGCATAAAATGTATGACGCTTGATTAGAGGGTGATTTCTTTGTCTTATCACATTCGTGTTTCCATATCTAAGCTAACGTTATATTTATTCAATGGAAACCAACCCATTCGATCATTCCCCGTAGCTTTAGGTAAAATAGTTACCGCGACACCGTACGGGAATTTTACCATTGTTAGCAAAGTTCCCTATCCGAATTCTTACCCAGGCGGACCTTTAAGTGTGTTTGGCACATATTGGTTAGGCCTCAGCAAACCTCACTATGGAATTCACGGTACCAACAATCCAGCCTCCATCGGTAAATATGTATCACACGGTTGTATTCGTATGTATAATCGTGACGTAGAGGCTCTTGCTAAACTAGTGTCAATTGGAACACCCGTCAGTATTCGCAGAGTGTGATAATAAAGGCTATTTTGTTAAAAAAATGGAGCAAGGAGCCAGATTGTGCAATAGATACTTTTCGATTTTTCTGTTCCATCTATCCGCAAGGTGTGAAACAGAGTCTCTTCATTCTTCTTTCTTATCATAAGATTATGCTATCTAAAGTTTTTTTCTTTGCGGATATCTTGCTCTCTTTCCATAAATGTGTACGTTTTCCTTCGATATGAACATGCCTCATGAACCTTGTCCCATACTTTAGTCAGACAATTCGGACATCTGTACCTTTGACGTTTTACCTCTATTTTTCTTGGCTCTCCGTCTACAATATCGTCGAACACCTGAATGCGGGTTTCGGTTTTATGAAACTTTTGGTTCCTACAAACTGAGCATTTTTTAGGGGGTTCGGTGTAAACATTCATTAGTAACCACGCTCCTCATCGAAGTATATAATTGAAAGAAATTATATCCTATTTTATTTTAATCTACTACCTAAAGTAAATCTAACTGTAATTTCCATTGCGACATGGGAAATAACTTCATACGATCCAAATGTCTATTAAACTAAGTTATGAATCTGCTTACTCTATTTTTGATGTACTATACAAATGAAAAAGCACCCTGTAAGAGGTGCGATTACAATCATTAGTATCATTTGTGTATCTATGGATTATGTTTCAATAATAATTCCGTTTAATTTGAGATTCACTGGATTAGCAATTGTGTCTCCAACTGGGCAGGTCTGCTCCAAAAATTCTACGAATGATTCTACCCGTTCTTTTGGAGCATCCGTTTTGATATGAAATGTGTATCGGATCTCCGAATACCCACGCCGGACATCAGATTTATTCATGAAGCCATCCGTATCGAGATCCCCTTCTACCTCTACCCAAAAATCGTCAAGACGAATATTAAATTTTTTGGCATATACTCTAGCTACGATAGATTGGCAGGCACCTAATGCGGAAAGTACCACTTCTACAGGATTCATCCCGGTATCTGTCCCACCCAAGTTTTTCGGTTCATCAATCGTCATCTCAAAATTTCTGGAGCGGGCCTTGACGACCATTCCATCCTGCAAATGTGAAGTTGCTTTGAATGTTTGAACAGGCATTCTGAACACTTCCTTTTGTTAGATAAATGACTGAATAACTCAAATCATATCACTTTTCTCCAATTATCATAAGATGAAAATGTTGCGCTACTTCCCTGTTATTTACCCATCAGAATAAAGGGTATTACCAGCTGACAAAGCTTATCACAAATGTAATATTCGCAGATCCCCCTCTCGTACGATTTTATTATCTAGTGAGCCATGATTATTACTACTTTATCTATTTTTCTAATAATGTAATAAAAACATTAGGTGCAACTTCGATGTCTTTTACTTCTAAAAATCCAAACTTAGAATAGAGTTTTTTTGCTGGAATATTCTTTGCACCAGTACTAACAGTTACTTTCTTTCCTTTGACTACATTCTCAATTACATAGCCAACCAAGCTTCCGGCTACACCTTTTCGGAAATGATTGGGGTGAACAACTAGTCGACAGATATCTATATGATTTTGATCAGCCGTATAAGAAATAGCCCCCACCAATTCTTCCTCAATCATATAGCCTAGAAAGATTTCGTTACATGTACGAATGGTTTCAACTGTATCTTTTAACTGTGGAATTCCGTAAAAATTAATAATGTCTGCCTCTATTTCATATGCAGGAATTTGTACGTTAAGAATTTTTTGGGCTATTACCTCGTCACCTACATGAAGATTAGTAATCATATTACCACATCCCTTACCTTCTCTTACCTTTAAGTAAACCATCAATAAAAAAAGTTTCAATACTTGAACTTTTCTATGTATTCGTTCTAGGGATACAGGTAACAAAAATACGGAGCAATGATTCAATATTGGGGGAGTGTTCGATTGACGTCTTTCTTGTACTCCCCCACGATCAAATCATCTCCCGCCCTGCGTCTGTTTCGTTCGATAAAACTCATGAAACAGCTTCATCAGTGCTCGTTTTTCGATACGCGATACATATGAACGCGAAATCCCCAATTCGCGGGCAATTTCCCGCTGTGTTTTTTCCTTGTCTTGATCTAGGCCAAAACGCCCGATGATGACCTCTTTCTCACGTTCATCTAAAATATGAATATGCTGATAAATCTTGTTACTTTCCAGCTTTAATTGCACGGCATCTACTACCTCATCTGTTTCTGTACCCAGAACATCTATCAAGGTAATTTCATTCACCCTATGAGGTTATCTGTATGATCAAACTCCTTCTGTAGTATGCAGAACATTCGAATTATATGTATATTTCGATCACATATGATCTTCTACAGATATCCACTAAAATCCTCATTCGTTAGTATGAGTGTTCCTCTATTAATCAAGTTTTCTAATCAATCCTTCGATTACTCCACTTTATTCTTACAATTCCGCCTTGATTTTGGATTATTTACATATTTCTAGACATTCAAAATTTGTATTTTCATCTAATGGTACGAACCCTTTCAAAAATAGAAGACTCAACATATACTACATTAGCGCCAATAAACCCTATTATGGAAGTGGTGATTTATTTGCCCTTTAGTAACAAAGTTGTAAATGGCGATTTTGAAACGGGAACCCTGTTCCCGTGGAGTTTTACAAATGTATCCATTACTAATCTGCAGAGTCATACCGGTTTTTTTAGTGCAATATTATTTGGAGATACAGCTAATAGTTTATTGTTTCAAGCAATTCCTGTAACACCTGGAGATAGTTTTGAATTGTTTTTATCCATTGCAAAATTAGGGAATTTAGTAAGTCCTCAAGTAAATATTGCACTTCTCTATTTAGATGTAGCAACTATCCCTGTTGGTATTGGACTAAATCTCACAATTCCCGTAGGTCACCTTCCGGATAACACAGCTAATATTTGGACTACCATCTATGAAACAACTTCTGTTGTACCAGCGACGGCTACTCAAGCTTTACTTATAATTAATAAAATTTCTGCTCTATCTACTGCAGATATAGTTGTTGATGACATCGGAATATTACAGACTAGTGGAGGGGCGACGGGCGCTACCGGCGCTACTGGTGATACTGGTCCTACCGGGGCCACTGGCTCTACTGGTCCTACCGCCGACACTGGTCCTACCGGCGCTACTGGTGACACCGGCGCTACTGGTGATACTGGTCCTACCGGCGCTACTGGTGATACTGGTCCTACCGGGGCCACTGGTGACACTGGCGCTACTGGCGCTACTGGTGATACTGGTCCTACCGGCGACACTGGTCCTACCGGCGCTACTGGTGACACCGGCGCTACCGGCGACACTGGCGCTACTGGTGATACTGGTCCTACCGGGGCCACTGGTGACACTGGCGCTACTGGTGATACTGGTCCTACCGGCGACACTGGTCCTACCGGCGCTACCGGCGACACTGGTCCTACCGGCGCTACCGGCGACACTGGTCCTACCGGCGCTACCGGCGACACTGGTCCTACTGGGGCCACTGGTGACACTGGCGCTACTGGTGACACTGGCCCTACTGGCGCTACTGGTCCTACCGGGGCCACTGGTGACACTGGCGCTACTGGTGATACTGGTCCTACCGGCGCTACTGGTGACACTGGCGCTACTGGTCCTACCGGCGCTATCGGCGACACTGGTCCTACCGGCGCTACTGGTGATACGGGCGCTACTGGTCCTACCGGAAGCTTTTCAAATTTCCAGGTTTCTGAAAATACCCCCAACACTAGTGGTAGTTCCTCAATTGTATTAAGTAGCATCCCAACCACATTAAAAACAATCACTATAACGGGAAGTTCCGCTTCAAATCGTATCTGGTTAAATGGAGCTATTGGTTGGCAAAACGGACCAAGTAATCCAGTAGTCCAATTTCAAATACTGCGTGGTACAACGGTCATTTATAGTACTGGTGATCAAAGAACCGGAACAAACACGTTGGGTACCACGAGTATAAGTCATGTTGATTTGACCCCTGGTACCGGAAATGTTACGTACTCATTGACTGCCCATATTGTTGGTGGTGGTACTGCAACAATTATTGGGGGAATCACCTTTACTGGAGCTTTATTATAGTTACGTGTGCTTCCTAACAGCCACTCACTTATGGGGTGGCTGTTTCATTATCTAGTCATTTTCACAATTAAAATCACTGATTTAGTATGATTGAGTTTGGTACATCATGAGATGAGGTAATAAAAGAAATAAATTATAGCAATCAAATTATTTAATTTCTAAATTATTTTCCATACTTTTATAATGGGATGTACAAAGATGAACAGGGGGTTAAAATTTGAAACAACTAAAAGCAATTTTAGATAAGCATAAAATTGAGATGCTAGATGATTTAATCAAATGTATCCAAATACCAAGTATAAGTACCACTGGGTCATATGAAGAAGAGGTTCATTCTTGCGCTCAACATTTAACCCAGCATCTATGCCAAATTGGGTTTGAAAATGTACAGTTATTACAAAAGAATGGTCATCCAACAGTTTATGCTGATTGGCTTCATGCAAAAGGAAAGCCTATTGTACTCATTTATGGACATTACGATGTTCAACCGGTTGATCCCTTAGAAGAATGGCACTCCCATCCTTTTCAACCGGAAATAAGAGATAATTATCTTTATGGCAGAGGAGCTACAGATAATAAAGGACAGCTATTTATGCAACTAAAAGCATTAGAAGCACTTTTCCGTACTAACCAAACATTACCTATTAATGTAAAACTTTTAATTGAGGGTGAAGAAGAGATTGGGAGTACTACTATGCCGGAAATTCTTCAAGATTATTCTGAATTATTGGTAGCTGATCTAATTGTCATCTCAGATACTGCTATGTTAGAAGAGCAAGTTCCAGCAATTTGCTACGGTCTAAGAGGCATACTAGGTTTTGAACTAAGTGTGCAAGGTCCAAACAGAGATTTACATTCTGGTAGTATTTATGGAGGAACTGTACAGAATCCTATTCATGCTATAACTCAGCTATTAGGCTCTATGAGAGATGAAACAGGCTTTATTACAATCGAAGGCTTCTATGATCATATAGTGGAACTTTCTAAAGAGGAGCGGAGAAATTTTCAATCCCTTCCTTTTTCATCTGAACAACTCAAAGCAGACCTTCATGTATCAAATTTATTTGGTGAAGAAGGATTTACACCTTTAGAAAGAGTATGGGTAAGACCCACTCTAGAAGTCAACGGAATTAGTGGAGGCTATCAAGGAGAAGGCATAAAAACAATTATTCCAGCAAAAGCAACAGCAAAAATAACTTGTCGCATAGTCCCCAATCAGAATCCTCATGATTTAAAAGCATGCATCCAAAAACATATTGAGGCTAACACCCCGCCTGGAGTAAATATAGAAATCTACTGGGATAGTCATTCGAATCCTTACTTTATCTCACCCGACCACCCTTTGATCTTACAAGCCGCTCAATCATTAGAATATGTATTTCAAAAACCTGTACAGTTTATTCGTGCGGGAGGATCAATTCCAGCGGTAGAAATGCTGCACAATCAATTTCAAATACCTATTATCCTAGTTGGATTTAGTCATTCGTCTGCTAATGTCCATTCAGCAAATGAAAACTTGTCCCTACAGAGATTTGAGGATGGTATTCTAGCACTTTGCCATTACTACCTACAATTAGGCAATGACATCGGGGACTAATCTATGACATGCTCAGGTTGACTCTCCACCTTCCTCCCCAAAAAAATGCAGTAATGATTCAATATACGTAGCTACATACATAAGAGCCGAATCCTTCATTTGGGAAAGTTCGGCTCTTTACCTTGTAACCAATGATATTCGCATTGTCTTCATAACCATACACTTTCAATTGTTTTCCTTTCCTTATTTTACATCCGTCCCCGAAATGTAAGGTCTATGTAAGATAAATGAATGCTAAATCAATTTTTGTTTTTTCAGCAATGGATATTATTATTGGTTTCTGTTTCATATTATCCTCTTCAAGACATTCTGTTTTTTCCAGACCTAATAATACTTGAAAACATAAGCCTTCTATCTGCTGCTAACCTTCCCCTCTAGCCGTAAAAAAAAGAACGATCCCCACATCGTAAGGAATCGCCCCCTATAAGTTTACGTATGATTCTTCCCAAACAATTGGCGTTTATCTCAGCCTACCTTAGAAGTGATACTTTTAAGAGTTAAAAACTCCTATAAATCTTGTGATAGACGCACCATATCTACACACTGTATGCCATTTTCAAAAATCGGTTCGTCATAATGTCTTATAAAAAAATCTCTATCAATATGAGTCATTCTAAAACCACATTTTTGATAAAGCGCTAATTGAACAACGCTTGAATTACCAGTTCCAATTTCAATTGTTTTATATTTATTCTGTTTTGCACTTTCAATGGCATGTCGTACAAGTTGTTTTCCATATCCTTTTCCATGCTGTTCTTCTTCAACTGCTACATTTACCAGTTCTACTGTTTCTGGACGAGTAGGAATAAGCACATAAGTACCTATAACTCGTCCATCTTGTTCCATAACATAGCATTGACCTCTCGATACGTATTCCATCACAAGCATCTCAGATGGATCTGCTAACAACAGTAAATCCATCGGTAAATCCTCAGATTCATGTATCATTCTAATATTCATTTCTTCACCTATTTCCGAAAATTTTATATATTATCAAAAATTGCTTCTAAAAAATATTTTACATAGATTTCGTTACAAGTGAATCAAGAATTTTGCTAGCCATCAAAACATCCTCTTAAACAAGAATATGTGTTCCTATTTTTTGATTATAAGAAGATTATGCAACGAAAAATAACGACAAGAATACAAAAGCAAAAATGTATGATGACAATTTGATGGAAAAGTCTAGAAAAAAACCGACAAGTAGTCTATTGTTATACTGTTAATTGGATTTTTTTCTAAATCAAGCATTTGTTTGCAAGTGTTTTCCAAATGAACTAGGAGGACTATTATACTAAAAAAATAACAAGTTTAATGATGGTTTTTGCGCTAATTTGTAGCGTTTTTTCGGCAAGTAATTTAGTTTATAATGAAAAAAATTCGATAAGCTTTTCCTAAAGTTAACGATTTATTAGAAGAGCCTAGCGGTAAAGAGCTCTTAATGATGCGTATGACCTACTAAAAAATAAAATTACACCATACTAAGGATTAACTATGTTAGATATTATTATCTGCTTACTTATACTAGCCTCATGTATATATGCTTTATTTAAGGTGTGGGGAAATAAAAAAGCAAGAGGAATAGCAGTGATATTGTTGGCTATAACCATTCACATGGTTTATAAAGCAATAAAAACTTATCTTAGCCAATAAAATCTTTACTCTGAATTGCCTGATTAGAAAAAACTCAAGGGTTTTGTTATCTCCTCTATTTTTAAGGTTATGGTTACTTATTTATTCTGTACGACTTGACCACTAGCAACCCTAAGCTCATCTGCCAATTGCCCAATCCTAATAGCCTTATCCTTCATCCCCATCTGATTGTAAAAAGCCCATTGCCCTTGTAAATGGCTAATAATTTCGTTTGCTATTTCTGGTTTCACTATTAATTCCTCCTCGTCATATTTAGTTAGATCATATTTCTCAATCAAACCAATAAGCTTACCTGGATAACCTGGATCAGTGGCATATCCTCCTTTGTGGATTGCATGGCAAGCAGTCTTATAGTCAGCACCTAACACGCCATGATACCGTGTAGGCTTGTCCCTCGTACCGTTACGTATTAGTTTAGAATGATCTGCAATAGACTCTCCCCAGTTGTTGTAAGCTCGGAAATTAGCTGTGATGGTTGTCCATTGACCGTTATAATTCTCCTTTGTAGGCATGGCACAGACGCCTGCTGGACCTATTCCTTTTATACCAAACAAGTTATTCCCTTGCTTAGTTAGTTCACTCTCTCCCCAAGCCGATTCAAGGATTGCTTGAGCGATGGTAAGGGAAGCAGGTATCCTTGTTTTCTTCATGTCAGCTACTGCACTAGGTGCAATCTTATCTATAAAATCTTGTGGTTTCATTACTCCACATCTCCCTTCTGAAACTAATTTTTTACCCCTGAATAAATCCCCAATAGCAGCCGTTGCCCCAATATAAGCAATCTTGTAGCTTTCAAGTATATCTCCCCATACAGTAAAGCGTTGATTGTATTATAAGTTACTCCCATCACAACAATAGCGAGAGGAATGTAATCATCGGGTACCAATTCCGCGGTTTCAGCCATGCCCCTGACACCATTACTAGCAATCACTTCCGCAAACACTAAACCAATCTCGTAGCTCTGCAATTTTAATGAAGAAAATAGGAATAACCAAAATCTTTTTGAACATCACCTTTAAATAGGCGAAAGCATATCTTACCGTAGGTTTATTTATTTCAAAAAGAAGGTAGGTTTTTACATGGCTATTTCTTATATGGACTATACCTCACCATCGACTCAATTTACCTATGACTTGAACAACAATCCTATATTCAGAAAAGATTCCCGAAACTACATCAATGAGCTATCTATCATGCAATTAAATACATTAGGAAATGCCTCTTTACTGGACATCTTTCTTAGTATCAGCAATATTGTTGAACCACACTACCATCAAAATGCTTCAGAGCTTGTCTATTGCATTTCTGGTTCTGCTGTGGTGTCCTTAATTAATCCATTCACAAATGAACTCCTAAACTTTTCCATTACACCTGGTCAAGTAGCTAACGTACCTCAGGGATGGTGGCATTATGAAATAGCAACTGTGGATAATACTCATTTACTAGCTATCTTTGATGCCCCTATTCCAGAAACAATTTTTGGATCTGACATTTTAAGATTGACCCCGCCAAGTATACTTGCCCACACCTATTGTCTTAACGAAGCTAAAGTCAAAGATACACTTGCACCAATTCAAAGTACTGTTGTAATCGGCCCCCCTAAAAACTGTAACTTACGTCAGGCTCAAGGAAAAATGCAACAACAACAATACCAAAATCCCACCTATGCTTATCCTTATCAAGGTTATTATGCAGACTATGGACAACAACAGTCATATATCACAGAGCTTCCTCCCAAAGAAACATTATAAAAAGTTTCAACAGCTTCATGAACAATTAAGTCCTTATTAATTTCCGTTGGGAGGTCACTAAGGGCTATTCCTATTATCACTTCTCTTTTTAATAGGGAACCGTAGCCTACCATGAAAAAACACCTCTCCTATTGGAAAAGGCGCTACTTGGTTATTCTTCAGATCCAGTACAGTACGTTGTCGCTTTACTCCAGGTTGTATTTTACTTGGTACCTGAGTATAGGTTTTGTCACTTTCCAAGATCAAATATATATAAATAGTCGTAATAGCCATGATTGTTGATTCACACCCTTTCCTAAGGACTAACAGACAAAAGAAAAACGCCTCTAAAGCTCTTTTAATCAGCTTCATTGGCGTTCAATTGACTTTCAACTTTATCTCTAATTTGCTTAGACACCTGCTCCATTGTTTTATCACCGGATTTGATTAAGGAGCAGTAAATCTGAACCTTTGAATCCATCACGCATTACCTCTTGATTGTAATTGTAAAAATTGTTCATATAAGATCTGTTACGGCAATCTTGGTATCTGTATTCCTTTGTCAAACTTCAAGTTTTTTTGTACATGTCTGTGACTTTGAGTATTATATCCCGCTTTTCTTATTCAAGCTGGTCGACCTGGCCTCGAAATTTTTTCTTTCTCCAACTTGCAACACGCAGTTTTTCCAAATCAGTAGACTTTACGACGTCCAAACCAGCTAAATCCTTCTTACCTTAAGTACCACTATTAGTATGATTACATTCTTCTACTGGTTTAACTGCACTTCCTTCTTCATCTGTGCACCAGGACTGCGATTGAAAAGCCAAGAAAATAGCAATCCATCTATTTTCTTCTTCAAAATGAATTAATACTCCCCCATCTTGCCAAATACCATTCTCTTGAGAAAACTCGCCAACACTTCCTTGATTCATATGAATGTTATGCATCCCATTCCCTGGTCTGAAATGGAAGTATTCATCCTCTTCGTTTTCAGGACCAAATCGTTCTCCATAAACATAAATAATTGTCTGCTTCCTTTTTGCCTCCGAGAAATAGTGATCAACTTTTTCAAACAGATCATTATCTGGACCTGGTTCTACTGCACTAAGGGGAATCATATTTTTTGAAATTAGTATATTTCCTCTAATATAGTCAAGTGCAATATCATCACGATTATCCTGTGTGATAGGTGTATAACCAAATCTCAAATTAGGAAGTTTAGTAATTTCATGTGATTTAAAATCTTCACCTACATAATACAACACTTCTGATGGTCTCTTTTTTGATTTAATATTAATTGCAAGTCGATATTTTGTTCCTTCCTCATCATTAACAAGAACCTCAATGTGCCCTTTCCTTTTACCTAACTGAGACTCAACATTTTCAACAGCTTTACACTTCAGAACACCATAACCATGATCCAAAGGCATATTATTCATCTCCTCTATAGGTTCGATATTACATAAGTAATTATTTGATAATAAAACTATTTTATTCATAAACATTCCACTTAAAACAGGCTACTCGATAGATTAAGTAGGCTGTTTATTATTTATTTGTTAGTAGTCTAATATCCACGTACCTATCTTTCCTTGTTGATCAAAGAAAAAAGCACCAACGTGGGTGCTTTTGTCCAATCTATTATTTCTTTTTCACGTTACTACTATTTATTAATGTAACCCCTGTTGGTAAATCAACCGTAAAATCTTTTTCACTAAATGTAGGGTTGAAATCGACTTTGGTTACTATATACTCATTGGTTTGTTTGTTATTGTTCCAGTTACCAGTTGACTTTAGCTCGAAACCTGTTTCTTTATCAATCCACCAGTCTTTAAATGATACATTAGGTTTCTCATTTCCTACTCTTTCTATTTTTAAAGAAATATGATATACCGATCGATTGAGTAATGACTCTTCCACAACCTGAACGGTCTTTTTCGTACCAGGAGAAGTATACTTTTTTATTTATAATCCGAAAATCCAAATCTTTTTTAACTTTATTGATATTGGCTTATTTTGGTTTATTTCGGCAATCACCTGATCAATATGTAAGGTTTGTTTTTCCTTACTAGCCGCCGTATTATTCACTGTTTCTGCTAACACTGTGGAAAATGGAGATGTTGCTGATAGCATTAAAGCCATCATACCTACTACTGCTATTGCTTGCTTTTTCATAGGAAATGTCATCCTCTCTTTTATTATTCATTTATTTGATCCAGCATAAGAGATTTTGTGACAATAAATCTTTCATTTCTACCTCAATCAGACAAATGAATAAGCTACCCTATTGTCTACCCTATTGTCTACTCTTTTATCCCTCTACTTATAGGTGGCTTTTCCATCACAAAAAAGCCTATCCTTCAGAGTAGGTTCTTCATTCACTTTCTAAAATAAACCTTAGAGGCAATGAGACGTATCTGTTTACTAGTGTATCCTCTGCTCGCTATTCCTAGAGAAACCTTTGTAAGCTTGTACACCACGCCCAGAGTGGGCGATCATACCGAAACACCTTTGGCATGAAGGGATTTGATAATTGCCCATCCTGCATTGTGATAATCACGCAGCACTTTCTGCTTCTCCTCCTCAGTCATTGGAGGGGGAGCTACGATATACACAGTTGTTTGGCCATCTTGAATTGACATATCGTATTTCATTAGGTCATCACCCCTTGATCTATCTATATGAGGTGAAGTGGGTAGGACTACCCTATATGGTACTTATTGCTAAAACCATAGTTAAGGTTGTTTACTTAAAAACTCCATGAAAGAATTGAGGAAATCCCCAGAAAGGTCAGTTCCATTTGGTACTTTTATTTTGTCTGAAATAGAAACTATGCTTAAATTCAGTCCTTTTCCCGTGAAATTATAGGTATTAACCTCGGTATTGGGATACACATCACTATAATGATCTAAGATCCCATAATCTTCTTTTTGAGAGTTATAAAAATTTGGTGCATATCTAATTGCGTTTTTCCACTCATAAGCTTCGGTATTACTAGGCGTTAATCCCATTTGGATAATAATTCCTTCTTTTTCGTTTTTATAAACTAAGGTTTTATTATTTTCTTGAAACACATCATGCTGTTCGTCAGATTCCCCTACTAGAGTTGGAACCATAGTGGAAATTTTCCAATCTCCTGTAATTTCAACATAGCCTTCTGGTTTAAAATTATTTTTAATGTTCTCATACATATTGTTGAATTTATTACGATCAACAACCACTGAATTTTTTTTATCGTTACACGAAATTAATATCAATGAAAATGCAAGCATATAACAAGCTAAAAAAAAGTAATATACCCCTTTTTTTGCAAACATCTAATCACCTTCTAATATTTGTAATTTTTATATCCACTAAATATTACCATAATGTAATCAAGAGTCAAACTTAACTAATTTTATAAAACACTCCTTAATAAAAGAAAATTATACCGTTAGGGAATGCTCCATGATCTAAAAAAAGGGCTTCGTGGAACCGTCGCCAGTATCTACGTAAATCACTTACTTATTTAAGACTGGATACCCGGAATGAGATATCTATAGTAATAAACGGATAACTCAAATGACAAAATGTACCTTAGAAAGTCTAATTGACTAATAGTTACCATAGCTAAGAGAAATAAAGTAATAAAAAACTTTTTAACTCTTATCACATTACGTTATTTATAAACACCTATAATATGGGTATTATAAGAGTTAAGCTTGCATATAATTAAAAAAACCGCAGGTGCGGGAACACCTACGTTTTGTACAATAGGCTGGCTCAGGTCACGAAGTAAGATCGTCAAGCTTTTTCAGGCTCAATGGCGACCTTACTTTTTTGTCATTTTGACAAATAGTCCAATTAAAGCAATGCTGAATGTTCCGAATGCAAACATTATCATAGGTGCTTCGTATACGGACATGAGCATCCCCAGTTGCTACCGTGACATGGGGATGAGCCAAGATCGCCATTGAGAGAGCCGATTCTATTGTACCTAATCATTATAGCCTGAATATTTTTCCTATTCTCTGATTATTTGTTTGGGGGTATTGTATGGAACGCGTTGCTATATACCTACGCAAATCCCGAGCAGACCTAGAAGCAGAATCCCGAGGTGAAGGGGAAACCCTCGCAAAACACAAAAAAGCATTACTGAAGGTTGCAAAGCATTTGAATCTAAACATCATCAGAATACGAGAGGAAATCGTCTCTGGGGAAAGTCTCCTCTACCGCCCAGAAATGCAAGAGCTTTTAAAAGAAGTTGAAGCTCATCAATACGATGCTGTACTGGTGATGGATATGGATCGTCTGGGACGTGGTAATATGCAAGAGCAAGGACTGATTCTTGAGACATTCCGTCAATCTAAAACCAAAATCATTACCCCCCGAAAAACCTATGACCTAGAGGATGAATGGGACGAAGAATATAGCGAATTTGAAGCGTTTATGGCTCGAAAAGAGCTTAAAATCATTAATCGTCGGCTACAAGGTGGACGCATTCGCTCTATTGAAGATGGTAACTATATAGGCACACGCCCACCATATGGATATCTGATTGAAAAGAAGGGGAAAGAACGATACCTCATCCCTCATCCTGAGCAAGCACCTGTTGTGAAAATGATCTTCGAATGGTATGCACACGACGACTACCAACAACGACTGGGAACAAGTAATATCGCTAATCACCTAAACGAGCTTGGCTACCGAACCTATACAGAAAAACTTTGGACGGCTGCTTCAATTCTGGTAATTATAAAAAACGCTGTCTACATAGGTCGTGTACAATGGAAAAAAACAAGCTACAGAAAATCCACAGATGTAACTAAAAAAAGTGAAAAGAAACTCCGACCGCCAGAAGAATGGATTGATGCAAAGGGCAAGCATGAGCCTTTGGTTTCGGAAGAGTTATTTCATAAAGCCCAGGAAATTTTAAAGAAGAAATACCATGTCCCCTATCAATTAGTAAACGGTATTACGAACCCATTTGCTGGTGTTATCAAATGTGCTCTGTGCGGGTCATCTATGGTTTACCGTCCATATGGTGATAATGCGGCACATTTGAAATGCTATAACCAGCTTTGCAAAAATAAAAGTAGTCGTTTTGATTATGTGGAAAACGCCATAATAAAAAATTTGAAGAAATGGCTAAAACAATACAAAGCGAACTGGGATGCATATAAAGAGCCTGAAACAAGTACTAACTCCATCGAACTGAAGGAATTTGCACTAAAAAGCCTGACACGTGAAATAGAAGAATTAGAAAATCAAAAATCTAAGTTACATGACTTTTTGGAGCGCGGCATCTATGACGAAAAAACATATCAGGACAGATCACAAAACGTAGCAACACGCATAGATGCAACAAAAGCAGCTATTATAAAAGTAAAAGAAGAATTACGTGTGGAAATACAAAGAGACCAAGCACAGCATGACATAATTCCAAAGGTTGAAACTGTAATAGATCTGTATGAAAAAACAGATGACTCTGCCGAAAAGAATCATCTGATAAAATCAATCCTTGATAAAGTGATATATCGGAAGGAAAAGTATCAACGAAACGACCAGTTTGAAATAACCCTTCACCCTAAATTACCCCATTGACACTCCCCATGCCTAAAGGCAGGGGATTCTTGGGTAGTCACTCCTAACGGAGTGAAATTTACCAAGCTATCCCTGTGTGTCCCACAGTTCAGTTGGTTATGCCAACAATCGAAGTCCTTCTTGCTCGATATTGATGGCAGCGTTTTTGTCACGATCATGTTGTACGCCGCAGTTCGGGCATGTCCAATTACGCAAATTGAGATTCTTTACCTCTTTATTTTGGTATCCACAACCAGAACACAACTGCGAAGACGGAAATTGTTTCCCCACAACAGAAATTGTTCTTCCATACCAAGCTGCTTTGTATTCCAGCATGGTTCTGAATGCCGACCATGACGCATCTGCAATGCTTTTCGCAAGCTTGTGGTTCTTGATCATGTTTTCCACACGTAAGTCTTCCAAGCAGATCGTTTGATTTTCACGAATCAGTTGAGTTGACAGTTTATGTAGAAAATCGTTTCGTGTGTTCGAGATTCTTTCATGTAGACGAGCTACTTGTTTTCGTGATTTTTCTCGGTTTTGACCACCTTTTTTACGTCTGGACAGTTTCTGTTGCCAAGTAGCAAGCTTCTTTTCGTAGTAGCGAAGAGCCTTGGGATTGGCTATTTTCTCACCTGTCGAAAGAATGGCAAAGTCTTTGATGCCAAGATCAACTCCAACAGTCTTTTCTGCTTGTAATAGGGGCTGAATCTCTGTTTCGCACAAAACAGATACAAAGTATTTGCCAGAAGGATTTTTTCTAACTGTAGCCGAGAGAATGCGTCCTTCGACTTCTCTTGACTTCGCAAATGTAACCCATCCAAGTTTAGGTAGTTTGATGCGATCCCCTTCCACTTTGATGTTCATCTTGCATGTGTAGGATTGCTTTGGATTCTTCTTGCTCTTGAATTTAGGATATCCTTTCTTTTCCTTGTAAAACTTTTTATACGAAGAATCCAAATCTTTCAAAGTGGATTGCAGGGCAGTGGAATCTACTTCTTTCAGCCACTCTATCTCTTTTTTGAGTTGTGTGAGCAGGGCAGAGCAATCGTTGTAGTTGAGTGTTTTCTGTTCTTGTTCGTAAGCATCCTTTCGCTTCGCAAGAAAGTGATTGAATACAAAGCGAGTGCATCCGATAGTTTTGTTGATGAGTGTCGCTTGTTCTCTGTTTGGATACAAACGAAATTTGTAAGCTCTGTGCATGCTCAATCACTCCTTTCTTTTTGTGACTCAATGTATTGTTTAATCACATCCAGTTGAACAGTCCCAACTGTGGCAACAAAGTAAGAGTTTGTCCAAAGTGAGGGGAGTCTACTTTTGAGATGTCTAAATTCCATCCGCAAAACTCTGGATGTATAGCCCTTCAAATGTTTCACTATTCGGTGGATTCCGAATTGAGGATCGCATGTGATGAGCAAATGAACGTGATCGGGCATGATTTCCATCTCAACCACTTCAGCACGCAATTCCTGTGCTTTTTCAAGAAACAATTCCTTTAATCGAACATCTACTGGTTCAATCAAAACCTTTTTGCGATACTTTGGACAAAAGACAACGTGGTATTTACAATCAAATACGATATTGTGGTTACTTTCCACTGATCTACTCAAAGCCATCACCATGGCTAATTATACCACATGTCGTTAGATACATTTAGCATATCTAACGGCAATCAGTGAAAAAAGAACTCTTTTTTGTTTGCTCTTAGCACCCTCTTCTAAGGATGCAGAGCAAAGTGCCTTATATCCCCATAGCCTAAAGCAAGGGGTTTTACGGCACGGTTGATAAAAAAATGACACTTAGATGGATAACGTCTAAGTGTCATTTCATTTCCCTCTTTATCCATTCCAATCGGATCGTGCAGAGATACATCTTTTTTGGTTTTCTTCAGACTACGTAGGTGCATCAGGATTTCGATTTCAAAGTCATTAGTAATGCGTGGTTAGAATGTATAAATTTCTACGCTGTCATCGAATACCCTTACTTCACGAACGATGTGACGAATAATTTTCTGTTTGTCTTCAAAGGTAAGCTTCTCTCGTCTTTTATTCAGATAATATTCGACCGCTTCTCGAAATTGGCTCTGGCTGTACTTGGTTCTTTCCTGATGCTGAACAGATTCTTTTAGAACTGTTAGTTTCTTTGTTAATTCCTCTTCTCTTTCCCTCAGCTCACGAATAGATTGTCGAATCTCTTCCTGGGATATACACAGGTCTTGGGAAAATAAAGTAAGCAATCGTTTTTTTCCATACCTAGCCTTTACGATTTCCGTTTCGATTCTAGATATTTCAACTTCTTCCAATGAAATACTTCTATCCTCCTGCACCGCTTCACTTGCTGCTGCAATTTCATTTGGTTGGTCCAGCCAGGTCATAATTGTTCTCCATACCTCGTTCTCCAGATTCTCAGCTTTTATTTTTCTACCACAACCAGAATTTTTCGCACCTGAAAAGTTTTTTAGATCTGTATATTCAAGTATGGACTTCCCCCAGTTTTTTGCTCTTCTACCTGTCATCGTATTCTCGCAAATTCCGCAGCGTACTAACCCACTTAAAAGATACCGATTATTACTCTCCTTCGCCCATCTACGCCGTGATTCTTTCATTAATCGTTGTGCGTGTTCATACGTTTCTTTCTTTATAATCGCTGGGCAGGCGACTTGTATCCATTCCTCTTTCGGGCGTTCTCTCATTGGGACACGTTCCTCTGGAGCCTTATGCTTATTACCGAGCATTCCCTCCGTATTCCAACGATTTTGATAAAACTCACCGATATACGCTCGATTTTGAAGGATCTGTCGCACTACTTGCCGATGCCAGACATCAGCCCCACGTTTCGTCGGTATGTTTTTTTTTGTAAGGTAATGAGCAATTCCATTAATCCCCTTCACGAGATCGTTCGGTTTAGTAAACAAATCGAATATAAATCTCACAATTTGCGCTTCGTTTTCATTGACAATCATCTGTTCATGTTCTTTATCAAAGGCGTATCCATATACTTGAAAATCTCGCAATACTTTACCCTGCCGAGCTTTTTGTCTACGACCTCGGCTCATGCGTTCTGTTATTTTTGCTTTCTCAAATTCCGCGATTGCACCGCGCATGCTGTAAAACAGATTACCCTCGGGAGTTTTAGCATATTCACCATTAACAAAGACCAATTCCACACCGAGCTTATCTAGCTCATCTGTAATAATAAGTTGGTTCATAAGTTTACGCGAAAGTCGATCCGGGTCTAAGCATACGATTTTTTTAATGAGTCCAGTTCGCGCATCCTGACGCATTTTCATCAATGCAGGCCGATCGAGGAATTCACCTGAAATTCCTTCGTCCACATATTCTAAAACTTCATCCGTTTTTGCCTTTCTTCGGCATTCGGCTATCTGGTCTTTCAAGCTGAACCCCTTCCTTGCTTGCTCCTCCGTACTCACCCTCGCATATACTCCGACCATCTAACCTCTCCTTCCTGTATTTTTCTTCCAGATAAGCATAGCAGGATAGTCGTATCTCGATAGTAGATTCACCTTCAATCAATTTGATATGCATCTATGCATCCCCCCCATAGAGGTTATGCGGGTTCTGCTTGTCTGCTTTCGAAAAAATGATTTTTTGCCAGCAAACGGTTTCGTCATTCGGATATTTGAATATTAGAATTTAGAAAGGAAAGAATCATTATGTTTGTTTTAATGAAAAACGATATAACGAAAATAGATATAGAAAAAGAGATTATGAATTCTAATATTGAATATAATGTCATTGCTCATGATAAAGAGCTATTAGAAAGTAAGGATATTTTCGAAGAACACCTTGAGGCTCAAAAGCTACATCTTGAGCGATACCTGGAGTGTATTCAAATAGCTGTTCATACTACTAACAAAAAAGCATTACATTTCTGGACCTCTCTAGGCTATAGACATTATGATGAAAGAACTTACAAGGATAAAGTGTTTTATAGCTTGGAAAAAAATTTGGACTAGCCACTAGTATATAAGTGGAGGGATAGATGACTGTAAGCTCAATTAGGATACTCCCTCTAACTTTTTGCTCTTCTTCAATACTTTTCAATCCTAGCAGGTTTTTTATACTCTTTTACCTGTCGATACTTCTCATAATCACATAAACAAGCGCATTTCCATGAAGGTTCGTCCAATCACTTTTCACTATTTTTGCTTAGTATAGAGTATAAACGGATGGAGGTGGAGTGCATGTGTTGTTTCCGTAGACGTCGCTGTGGGTGCTTTAGACGCCGCCGTCGTTGTTGTCGTCGTCGCTTCTTCTGTTAGATCTAATCCGATACCGTCCAATATGCTACACGGGCGGTATCCTTTTTCATGATTCAAATGGAACACTAGGGTAATTTCGGTAGGTCATTAATTTGTTACATAAAGGGTGATTCACTGCTTTTTATGGAGGGAATTAAAGGAAAGGTTGTCAATATGAGAAGACTATGGCAGTATATAAGGATATAAGAAACTCCCTATATTTTTTGTGAAATTTCAAGTTCGTTACTATTTCTTCGGAGTTGTAAAACGGAAATTGAACATAATTCTTATATATTCAATTAGCATGAAACGGATGGAGGAAATGAATAATGTTAGATTTGCCAAATTGCCCAAAGTGTAATTCAGAATACACGTATCAAGATGGAAGTCTTTTTATTTGCCCTGAGTGTGCTCACGAGTGGTCTTTAGAATTAGAATCTGATAATAATGAGGATAAAAGAATTATCAAAGATGCAAATGGAAATGTCTTAAACGATGGAGATACTGTAACAGTAATCAAAGACCTTAAAGTAACAGGAAGCTCTTCAGTCGTAAAAATAGGTACAAAAGTAAAAAATATACGCTTGGTTGATGGCGATCATGATATTGATTGTAAAATTGATGGTTTTGGAGCTATGAAATTAAAATCTCAATTTGTTAAAAAGGCATAACGATCGTTTACTACAATTGCCGAATCGTTACCCCATACCTTATAAAAGCCGTGGGTGCTTTTGGCACCTACAACCGATACATAGCCTCTTCCACAAAGGAGAGCTCATTATTTTGGAAAGAAGTGACCGTAAGAGCTAGGAAGCTCAAAGACGGTTGCTTCTTTTTAGTAAACACAGTTTTAGCACATTAGCGCGATCAGCAGTGTCCATGCATGTAATACTGTTCTATTCTCACCCTTCATTCCTAATTGACTAATGACATTAGAATATCATTTTCAATGCATCTTGCTGCATAGGTAGCAAGTTTCGTACCTTTATTCACCTGGTAACTTTCAATGGCTTTAATTAGTCCGATGGTACCAATAGAGATCAAATCCTCGCTGTCCTCGCCGGTGTTTTCGAATTTTTTGACGATGTGCGCCACCAATCGCAAATTATGCTCAATTAATTTATTTCGAGCGATGGGGTCTCCCGTTGCCATTAATTTAAGATACTTCTCTTCTTCTACCTCAGGCAGCGGTTGTGGAAACGCATTGTTTTTCACGTACGCCACAAACATAACCAATTCCTTAAACAGTAGCGAAAGCGCCACGAAGACACTTGACAAGTCTGCCACCTCCCCTTCAGTCTGCTCCTCTCCCTATCCATATGTAGGCAATTGCCTATACGTGCCTGTACAGAGCGAAAACCAATAAAATCCTAAAATAAAATTAACAGCTCTTAAAATAGTAAGCTAAAGGCACGCTCATAACAAAAAATACCCGACTGTATCTTTATTATATGAATGTAAACTTAGCAATAAAAAAACCAGCTAATAAGCTGGCGAATACGAATGTAATCTATATGTTAGGAAAATCTAACAATTCCTAATGTATTTAAGAACACAAGAATAATTAAGAAAGGTAGCACATATCTCACCAGTATAAACCAAATCCCAAAGAAGCTTGTTGCCAGCTTGGAACCTCTAACGAATTCAGCTTGTAACAGCTCTCGTTTCATTTTCATAGAAACAAACAGAGAGATAAGCAGGGCTCCTAATGGTAACAACATATTACTAACTAGATAATCTGCTGCCTCGAAAATGCTTTTGCCAAAAATAAGTTTATCTGACCAAATCCCAAATGACAAACAGGATGGTATTCCTAGCACAAAGACTCCCATTCCTGCTATCCAAGAATAACGTCGACGTTTGCTTGGATCTTTTCGCGTAAGCGAAGCTACAGTAATCTCTAAAAGAGAAAAAGCAGATGTAATTGTGGCAAAAAAGAAGAGTGCCAAAAAACAAGCTAGAAAGAATCCCCCTAAAGGTATTTGGCTAAATACAGCAGGTAACACATGAAAAAGTAATCCCGGTCCTTGTGTTGGTGTAAATCCAAGTGCGAATACAGCTGGAAAAATCGCTAACCCTGCCAGCAAAGATATGAGCAAATTCAAACTTACGATCGAAACCGCTGATCGTGTCAAGCTTACCGATTTATCCAGATAGGACGTATAGGTAGCCATGGCAGATGCCCCAAGACTTAGTGCAAAAAATGATTGTCCCATCGCAGCCAAAATGGTGGAGGATTCAATTTTGCTCACATCTGGTTTTAAAAAGAAAACGATTCCTTCCCATGCGCCAGGTAACGTTAAAGCTCGCCCCATAAGTACGATAAACAAAACAAATAAAGCAGGAAACATATATTTATTGGCTTTTTCAATACCATTTTGGACGCCACGAGCAATGATGATGATAGTTAATACGATAAAAATAAATTGGGCGATCAACGCTATATAAGGCTCTGAAATGACTTGCCCAAATAACTGCTCGTAATTCATATTTGGATGGCTTAGATTTCCAGTCACCGCCATACCCAAATAAAGTAATATCCAGCCACCTACTACACTATAAAAGGAGAATAATAAAAAGCAGGTGATGACACCCATGATACCTAAGAAGTACCATTTCGTTCCTGGAGCTAATTCCCGATAAGCAGACACCGCTTCCTTGCCTGTACTACGACCAATAACAAATTCACAAAGTAACAGTGGTAAACCAATCAGTAGAGTAAAGAAGAGAAATAGTAAAAAGAAGATTCCTCCCCCACTTGTTCCTGCTACATATGGAAATTTCCAAATTGCTCCTAATCCGATAGCCGATCCTGCTGCTGCTAAAATAAATCCAATTCGCGATGTCCATTGTTCCGACTGATGACTCATACTATACTCCGCTCCTGACTTTTCTCTGCTACATTCTTTGGGACCTCTCTAAAATCCCCCTAAACTTTATATTATACCTGATTTTCTTCCAAATCCAAAGTACTTTACGAGTATACTTTCGTTTTTGAAAAGGAGATCATAATTATTATTTGTAAAAAAAAGACGACAGGATACTTCTCTGTCGTCTGTCGTCTTCCTCATGATTTCCAAACCATATTTACCTATCTGACTACTATGATTAGTTATCTAAAATCCTCTAGTCTTTTCCTGTTTAGAATTCTTCCCTATTTGTAAAAGTATAATAGGCTATATCCTTCTGACTGTTCCTATCCTTTTCTCACTTTAAAATGTTCAACTGCTGTCTGTAAATCTTTTGCGGTTCGATTCACTTCACTTGCAGAAGTAGCAACCTCTTCAATGGCAGCTAATTGTTGCTGAGAGGAAGATGCCACATTTTGTGTATATTGCGTAGCTCCCTGAGCAATTTGTGATAACTGCTCGATGGTTGCCGTGACCTCCTCTGTACTAGCTGACATCTCTTCAGAGGAAGCGGACACTTCTTCAATTTGGCCCGTAATGTTTTGAATGGAAGAAACAATTCTTTCAAAAGCTTGTCCGGCCTGTTCAACAGCTCCCACCGTTTCTACTACTTCTCTTTCTCCTTTCGTCATGGAATCCATTGCTTGTTGCGTACCTTCCTGAATACCTTGTACCAGCAATCTAATTTGATCCGATGATTCTTTTGATTGCTCAGCTAGTTTACGCACTTCATTGGCTACGACAGCAAAGCCTTTTCCATTTTCACCTGCACGTGCCGCTTCAATCGCTGCATTTAATGCAAGTAGATTGGTTTGATTAGAGATCGTAGTAATAGCACCCGTAATATGTCCAATTTCAGTAGAAACTTCATTTAAAATATTAATAACCACTACAGCTTCATTTACGGTCTGACTTAACGCTCTGATTTGTCCGATCGTATTTTGAATCACTATATTCCCTTGCTCAGCTTCTTTTGTTGCTTCTCCAGCTACCTCTGCTACTTGAGAAGCAGATTCCGCAATACGCTGAATTCCTGTTGCCATTTCTTCCATTGAACGTACACTTTCCAGAGCCCCTTGCATCTGGGTTTCTGAACCCGCTGCTACCTGTTGAATGTCTGCAGAAATTTGCGTCGTGGCTTGCGTTGTCTGTTCAGCGTGGACAAAGAGATTTTCTGAAGAATCAACCATACTTGCTGTTGTTCGATCAATCCCCTTCACAACCTCTTCAATGCTACATAACATCGTATTAAAGTTCTCTGCTAATACCCCTATCTCATCCTTAGAAGTTACTGGTACACGAACAGTGAGATCTCCTTGTGCAGTCTGTAAAGATAGGTCAGATACAGCTTTAATGCGTTTCAATGTGTGCCGAATGGCATAGATACTACCACCAAGTAAAAGACCGCCCATACATAAACTTATCAATACAGGAAATTGTAAGCTTTGCAAAAGATCTTTTTGCATCAGATCATAATCAAAGTTAATGGCTAGTACAGCTGAAACTTGATCGGAACGATTCTTAATTGTGGTAAATACCGTTAAAATCTCTCTGTCTTCAGTAATAAAGGTTTTTGAAATACTTTCTCCCTTGTCCAATGCTGTTTGATACGCAATAAGCTGTGATGGATTTAGGTCGATAACAGTATTAGGCTTAACGCCCGCCTCTACAAGCTTATCACTTGCTAAAATAACTTTAAGCTGACTCTTTTGATCTGTTTCAATAAGGTCTGGAGCAAATAGATATCCATCTGTTATATATTCCGCTTTTAGTGAATTATCCAACTTATTGGACAGACTTATAAAGACGTTGGTGTAACCCGAATAGGTGTTTGAATCGTCAGCAAGCAGACGTTTAACAGCATCTATTTCTGAAGATAATGTCTCAAGCTGGGTATCGACTGTTTTTGAAATCGCTGCAATTACTTGAATAAACATCTGTTTCTGACGATCGTACGACAAGACAATTGAAACCGAGGCAAATAAAAGAATGATGACGGAGATGAAAGCTATCGCACGAAACGAAAGGCTTCTGTGATTCAAATGGTATCGCCCCCCACAGTTTTCAGTGATTTGAACAGACTTATGCATTATCTATATCGTCAATATACACCAAAAAATTTAGGCCTAATTACTTACTAACTGTAAAAAAAACGGGATTATACCTTTTCACATAAAAGAACAGTGTATTTTTTCCTGTTATTCTTCTCTTTTTTTGTTTTTCAGCTATAGTCACTTGACCAATACACGTCCTCCCATCTTCTCACATATACTGGCAAGATAGTTAACACTTCCGTCATTTTTGGAAAGGAGGTCTTGGGATGTCAACCTTATATCTTACAGAAACCGCATGGTCCCAGATTCAAAGAGCGGTTGGAGAATATCCTGATTTGGAAACAGGTGGGGTTCTTTTAGGTTATCAGCAAGATGCTACTAGTTGGATTATTACATTTGCTAGTGAGCCTGGTCCTAATGCATTACGGATGGAACATTCCATTTTATTTGATGATCCTTATCTTCGCCGTATCATTAGGCGTAAAACACGACCAAATAGTAAAATACAGTACATTGGCGATTGGCACAGTCATACAATGCCGCGTCTTACGCCTAGTCGAACCGACAAAAATACGTTCGTTCAAAAAAGCAATAAAAATGAATATCGTTCCAATTCCCCTATCATGTTGATCGTCGGATATAACCGACAGGAACAGCTAATGGCTCGCGCTTACTTCTTAGACAGAGGAATTCGTTCTTTTTCTAAGATCGAAGTTCAAACGTCGCAAGCCGCTCGATAGCTAATTTAAATGCTTGAGTCGCTTTGCTCGCCGCTGATATCTGTTGGTTTTTAGCTACCACTACAATAGCGTATCGAGGACTATTAGCAGGAGCAAATCCAGCAAACCACTGATGCACCTTAGGCTCTCCTTTATATAAGACCTGTGCGGTTCCGCTTTTACCAGCGACAGATAACGGCAGGTCTTTCAAGGAGCTGCCCGTACCTTCTCGGACAACCTCTTGTAGAAAACGCGAAAGCTTTTGAGAAGTAACCTTGTCCACTCCTACCCCAGCTAGCTCATTCTCCGGAAACTCATAAAATCGACTTCCATTCCGGTATTCAATTTCTGAGACGAGGCGAGCTTCCTTTGCTTTACCACCTCTAGCAATCATAGCCATCATATTTGCTGTCTGTAGAGGAGAAACCTGTACATCGCGCTGACCAATCGCTGTCTGAATGAGAACACCCTCATCATTTGGCGATACTCCTTTAGCAAAAACTTGACCTTTCTCTTCTCCATCTAGCTGCTTAAAATTTTCCATTTTATACAATTGGTCAACCTGCCACCCAACTTGGTTGGTTAGCCCCATTTTCTCCGCTTGTTTCAAAATTCGTTCTCCACCTAAACGCTTGGCGATCTCAGCAAAAGTAATATTACATGACTCCGCAAAGGCTTCCAGCATAGTTAAGTGTCCATGACCTTCTTTTTTCCAGCAGGAGAATCCATATTTTCCATAGCTGCCTTCACAGGTAAAGGTTTCTCTAGGAGATACAACCCCATCCTCTAGTGCAGCGGCAGCTACGACTGTTTTATAAACCGATCCTGGTGAAATCTGAATTAATGCTTGATTTTTCCATTTTCCTTCTTCCACATTCACCTTCGTTGGGTCAAATTTTGGACGAGAAGCCATTGCCAGGATATCACTATTTTTCACATCAAGCACCACGACCGCCCCATCTTCTATTCCCGCCATATCCATTGCTTGTTCCATATATGATTGGATTTGGCGATCCACTGTTGTTTTCACGGTCAATGGATAAAAGGCATTATCCTCTATAGAAAATCTTGTATCCAATCCACTTAAGGGATTTCCTTGACCATCTACATAATAAGAGAGGATAGATGGTTGCATTCCTTGCAAAAAACGATCAAACGTTCGTTCTAGTCCAGAAGATCCAATCGGGGTATCGGCCATCATTTTTCCACTTCGTAAATCATCTGCATATAATTGCGCAATTCGCTCAGGATTTTGACTTACATACCCGATCACTTGTTTAGCAATACCTGTTGGAGCATAACGTTCCGTCATTGCTACGGATAAGATGCCTGGGATTTTTAAATCATTAATTTGCTTCATCTGTTTTTCATTTAATTCAATGATATTTCCAGCGAAGTCACGCAAAGGTGCCGGGTTTTTTCCTTTCTGAATCATTTTCATGATTTCAGACTCCCTACTTTGCACAATCTCCGCTACTTTTCTGATCTTCTCATTTACCTCTGTATTACCACGAGCCAATGGAAAAAGAATGAGTGCACTTTTTTCTACTCCCGTAAGCGGTTCTCCATGACGATCTGTGATTTCACCTCGTCCACTATTTAATGTAATGGCCTGCTGTCTTTGTTTAACCGCCGCTTTAACCAAATCAATATTATGAGGGGAAAAAGAATGGGCTGCTGCTACCTGAATCCACCAAAGCCTCACTAATAATCCCCCGAACAGTAAACTGATAATTAGTAGGATAAGGAAGCTTCTCCGCTTATTAAGCGCTTGCAGATCCATTTTCTTTCTCACCTCCTTCACTTTTTCTCCCCAGTATTTCCCTCCAGCCACCTTTTCAAACCAAAAAGACCCACACCATGTAAGCTGGTATGAGTCTTTTGTAATCATTTATTAGCTATGTCTATTCAAAAAAACATTGGTTCTTATCATGTAAGATGTTGTGTATTTTTGTGGAGAGCAGATCAAGTGCTACCTTGTTATAGCCACCCTCTGGAATAATGATATTTGCATAGCGCTTTGTGGGTTCGATAAATTGCAAATGCATGGGACGAACAACATTTAAGTACTGTTGAACAACACTGTCTAAACTGCGTCCGCGCTCCTCAATATCACGCTGAATACGCCTCACGATACGAACGTCGGCGTCTGTATCAACAAACACCTTAATATCCATCATGTCGCGAATACGTTGGTCTTCTAAGATCAACATACCTTCAAGGATAATAACATCGGCTGGCTGGACATTAACCGTCATTGCCGCTCTAGTATGCTCCTTAAAATCATATTGCGGTTTTTCGATTGCTCGATAGTTGAGTAGCTCATGGAGGTGTGTTAGCAATAGATCATTATCAAAAGCAAAAGGATGGTCGTAATTTGTTTTTACACGCTCATCCATTGTCATGTAGCTTTGATCCTTATAATAAGAATCCTGCTCAATCATCAAGACACTCTCGTCTTTAAACTGGCGGTATAATTCTCTTGCAACGGTGGTTTTACCGGACCCGCTTCCCCCGGCTACCCCAATCAGTACGGGGCGACCCATTCTATAGCTCCTTCCTCATCATGTCATAAGGTTTCACCGGTTGGTTTACCTTCATTTTGACCAATGACATTGGATGACGTGCTGCATCTAATGTTTCATCAGTGACATGGTGCCAAATTTGTTCTACTTGTTGTGCAAAGAATGTATCTGGTCCAAAGAATTCTACCTTCGAGCCCACTTTAAAGTGGTTGCGCACTTGAACAGTTGCAATACTTGTAGCAGGATCATAGTCCATAACCAATCCGGCAAAATCGTAAGGGATCGGATGATCTGGTTCACCAAAGATTTGTTCTTGTGTGCTTGGGCTTCCGTAAAAGAATCCAGTAGACAGCGTACGTGGCGCAGCCTTGTACACTTCGTCGATCCATTCTTGTTTGATCTTGAAGTTTTTCGGATTTTCAAAGTAAGAATCAATCGCCATGCGATAAGCACGAGAAACGGTTGCTACATAATGGATAGACTTCATCCGGCCTTCCACTTTTAGGGAATCGACACCAGCGTCAATCATATCTGCAATATATGGTAACATGCTTAAATCCTTAGGAGACATCGTATATTGCTCGTCTCCTTCAGCAAACAATGTCTTGGCACCGTTTTTCTCTGCCTCTTCGAAGTTAAATCCATCTTCAAATAGATCATATTTCCAACGACAGGATTGTGCACAACCTCCACGGTTAGAATCACGCATCGCCATATGATTAGACAATACACATCGACCGGAATAAGCAATACACATCGCGCCGTGAATAAACGCTTCAATTTCTACATCAACATGAGATTTTATATCATAAATTTCTTTCATGGAAACTTCACGTGCTAGAACGACACGAGAAATTCCTTCATCTTTCCAAAACTGAACGGAGCGCCAGTTCGTTGTAGAAGCCTGAGTGCTCAAATGCACTTCAATTTTTGGAGCCGCCTTCTTACATGCCTGAATCAATGCAGGGTCCGCTACAATAACAGCATCAATGCCAATATTTTGTAGTTCCTGATAATACTCCGCCATGCCACCTAAATCTTCGTTGTGGGCAATAATATTGGTCGCTACAAACACTTTAGCTCCGTGAGCATGGGCAAATTTAACCCCTTCACGCATTTCATCATAGGAGAAGTTATCAGCATTGGCACGCAAGCTGTATACTTGACCACCGATATATACGGCGTCTGCTCCATAACGAATTGCAAACTGTAATTTTTCTAGGTTACCTGCTGGAGCTAGTAACTCAGGCTTAGCAATCACCGATTTTAATCCTGTTTGATTTGGGGTTATAATCGTGCTCAAGATGATTCACCTCTCATTTCAATTTACGCAAGTCTTCTTTACCCGTTTATGCATGGTAAGGAATTGGTGGTTTATAATAAAATCCAGTGTTCAAAGGTCGATTTTTTGGTTGCAGGGCTTCGATTTTCTCAAGAAACTCAGCTGCTTTATCACGATATTGTTCTACATCAGATACGCACAAATCTAGAGCTTCACGATATAGCTTGGTCACTTCAATTAAATACTCAGAGGTATGCAGCAATCCTTCAATTTTCAAACTGTCCAATTCACCATTCACAAAATCCTCAAGACCATCAATCATACAGATATCTTCCGCACTGATAATATGAGTTCCATGGAGATCTTCATATACAGGATAGCTAATATTGCGGCGTTTTTCTTCCTTCACGTACATGCCGCGATCCATACTGGTATCTTCCTGTTCCATATCACGTCCCTGATGACCAAAATAAGCCGATACAAGATCACGTTTGGATTGGAAAATGCAAGTTGGACCATGTACTTGCGTTTGAATCTCGCATTTTGCTTCTTGTTGATTTTCAAGGGTCTCATCTATGGTCAATTCACGTGCCAATACAGCACGGCTTGCCCCTTTTTCTGCCCAATAATTAATTGTATCGTAACTTGTGGATAGCATTTCCATACTCCAGTGTAGCTTTAGCTTGGAAGCCACTTGTTTAGCAGCTACCAAAACAGCCGGATCACCAAATACTACAGCATCTGCTCCCACTGTTTCCAAACGAATGAGAAAATCGTCTAATCCATCTAATTCTTCATTGTGCAATAACGAATTTATATTGATGTACACCTTAGCACCCTTACTATGTGCCAAGCGAATCGCTTCGTCTATTTCTTCAACGGTAAAATCTCCTGCATTGCGTAGTCCATAGCGTGCTTCTCCAATGCTTAGAGCATCCGCACCAGCCTCAATTAACGGCAGAACATCAGCTAATTTTTTTACCGCAACCAATAGTTCAGGCTTTTTCACGCACTGCCCTCTCCTCTCGTCTGCTTTACACTAATCGCAATCCCATCCCCTATAGGTACAATGGATGTTTCTAGCTGGGGGTGTCCCATTAGATGCTTGTTAAATCCATCAATCTTCTCGACCATTTTCTTTTGACGTTTTCCTGCCGCTTGCGGATCAGTAACAAGACCACGGTATAAGACATTGTCCGTAATTACTAGACCCCCTTCTTTTAACAAAGGGAGGTATAATTGTAAAAAGGTGAGATATTGTCCCTTAGCAGCGTCAATAAACAAACAATCAAACTCATATGAATCTGCTAAACCCTTTGTCGCGTCGCCCTCTATCAGTTCAATTCGATCTTCTAGGCCAGCTTCTTTAAACGTAGCACGTGCGCGGGTGATTCGCTCTTCGTCTAGTTCCATTGTTACTATTTTTGCCGTAGGAGCAGCCTCAGCCAACCAGGTTGTTGAGTAACCAATGGCTGTACCTACTTCCAAGATGCTTTTGGGTCTTTTGATTAACAGTAAGGTACGTAAGAATTGTGCCCCAGTCAACTGAATGATAGGGATATTCTCTTCATGTGCCTCCTGCTCTAGTCGCGTTAATAGCGGGGAGCGCTGTGGAATAAGATCTTTTAAATAATTATCTATCGCAGGGTTCGTAATCATGTGGAAGGTCCCCCGTTCTCTTTCAACCAGATAGTATACATTTTGGTATAGAATCTGTCATAAGCTAATTCACAACCGTTCTATTATAACACATTTCACCAAAACAGCCACTATCGTTTTGTTACCAACTTCCTTGACTTTGAGCATTTTTAGAAACATGCTCTGCAAATGTCTTGGAGAAGTAATGCTCCTGTGTCCCGTCCTTTTTCGTCACAAAGAAGAAGTATTCGTTTTTTTGTGGATTCACGACCGACTCAAGCGACGCTCTACCAGGACTCGCAATCGGTCCAGGAGGCAGTCCCTCATGAATATAGGTGTTATATGGACTAGCTATCTTTAAATCTTCAAATGTAATGCGATCACGTTGCTTGCCTAAGACGAACTGTACAGTGGCACATGATTGTAATTTCCAGCTATCACGCATTCGATTATAAAAAATTCCAGCTACAATTGACCGTTCGTGGTCCACCACCACTTCACGTTCTACAATCGCAGCCAAATTAACCGCTTCATCTATTGTTAACTTGTGCTTCTTTATTTGTTCGGTCCATTCTGGCTTCCACTCTTTTTGAAACTGTCCCAGCATTTTGGCGATAATCTCATGCTCACTTGCTCCCTTACGAACCTCATAGGTTTCTGGAAACAAATATCCCTCTAACCGATATTTTCGCCCTTCTTTCTTGGGAATAGACGAGACAAACGGAAATTCAGAGAAATCTCCCTCGTTTATTTCATGTATAAAAATATCTTTCTCAATTAACCCTTTTTTAGCAAGCGCATCTGCAATCTGGCTTACGTTCCAGCCCTCTGGTATGGTAAAGCGAGCCACTTCTGCTTGAGTTCCTTCGCTCAACATATTGATCAATTGTTCGATGGTTACTTGTTGATCAATTTGATAGGTTCCTGCTTTCAGATCACCAGCTACTCCTTGATAGCGAACATAATACGAGAATAAATTGGCATTTTTAATAATACCATTCTTCTCTAGCAGTGTAGCTATTTGCTTGACGCTAGAACCTGGAGGGATATCTACTTCGGTAGTAGCTGTAATGGCATTTGGTTGCAACTGTTGATATACATAAGAGGTCCCCACGCCGCCTACTATTAGGACAAGCAATGTGAACCATAGCAAGCCTTTTACTATAAACCCACCGCTTCGTTTCTTTCGCGATCGGGATTGATTCCTTAGCAAATCCTGTCTTTCTTCACTATCTTTTGCCAAGCTCACACACTCCTCCTCACATTACATCGCCATTCATTATACAAAAAGATCGTATATCTTGCACGTTTTGATAACGATTCTTGTTGTTTGTCTATCCGTTTTTTCCATTATTTTTTATATCTTCAAAAACTCGCCTTACTAAATGGGCATGACAAAGAGTGTCATCATCCAACTGCTCAATCTCTGTTAAACGAAACCATCTTGCTTCTATGATTTTTGTTCCGTCTATCTGAATGCTACCTCCACTCACAGTCGCTGTAAAAACATTGCACACCACTTGTTCTCTCGTTGCATCTACAAATTGATAGATACCTGCTAGACCGATTAAATCTACTTGTAGAGCCGTTTTTTCAGATACTTCGCGCACAGCAGCATCCATAATTTTTTCTCCTGCTTGTACTACTCCTGATGGGATATTCCATAAACCTCCGCATTCTTTGCTTTCTTCTCGAATCAGTAAAAATTGATCTTCTTGTACTATTACCGTACTTACCATTTTCGTCGCCATAAGCTCCCTCTTCCATCCTTGATTTAAAAAAAGCATGAGCTACTGAAGAAAAGTCATCATCCTTGTGATGCCCTTTTCTCCAGTTGACCCATGCTCTGTTCTTCCTACGTGATCAAATACTAGCTCTCTTCGCTTTCCAATTCGTCGATCAATGTTTCAAAGGTAGCTTCTACAGCGTCCCATTCAGCATCGTCTTCAATAGGCTCAAGAATGTCGCTTCCATCATAACGCAAGAAGTGAACTTCATACTCTTCGTTATCTTCTTGATCAACTGGAACTAAAACTAGATAATTGCGATCTTCCACTTCTAGGATGTACATGATGCGGAAATCACGGGTAGCCGAATCGTCTTCCCCTTCCTCCACCAATGCGATCACGTCGCCTACTTCATAGTCATTTTTCATGTCTTCACTCATTGTTTTCACCTCGAATTAGCATCCAAATACCCCTGAAGGATGAGTACGGCTGCCATTTTATCAATCACTTTCTTTCGCTTTTGGCGACTCACATCAGCCGAGATTAACATTTTCTCCGCTGCCATCGTCGTCAATCGCTCATCCCAGAGATGAACGGGTAATCCTGTCCGCTCCTTCAGTTGCTCAGCAAAAGCTTGACAGTATTCACCCTTGGGGCCAATCGTGCCGTTCATATTCTTCGGCAGACCAACCACCAGTGCTTGTACTTGGTACGTCGCAATCCATTCTTCGATACGCCCAAAATCATTTTCTTTGGACGAGCGTCTAATCGTTTCGATTCCTTGAGCGGTCCAACCTAGCTCGTCGCTTACTGCGACGCCTATGGTCTTTTCACCCACATCCAATCCAAGTATTCGCATAATTATCTCCTATGAAGTTATGAACCTTTTGGTGACAAGTAAGCTTTCACCATTTCTTCAATTAGCTTGTCGCGTTCAATTTTACCAATTAAACTGCGAGCATTGTTATGGCGAGGAATAAATGCAGGATCTCCTGATAATAGATATCCTACAATCTGCGTAATTGGATTATAGCCTTTTTCTTGTAGAGCGCTATATACTTCTTCCAAAGTAGCACGTACTTCAGCTTCACTTGCTTCCTTTGGAGCGCTAAACTTCATGGTATTGTCCATAGACATAGCCTAACACCTCGCTTTATTTAAAAATGAGCCTATTATAAGCATAATGAGTAACTCATTTTTAGGGTTTATCCGAAAGGCAAAGGATTCACCCGCACAGCGAATGAATCCAGTTCACCTTGTTACTCTATATTGTAGACGTTTTACCTATTGATTTGCAACCGCTTGTCCTTCTACTACACTTGCAACAATAGAAAGTGCTTCGCCTAATTTAGCAGGTTCCTTCCCACCAGCCTGTGCCATATCAGGGCGACCACCACCGCCACCGCCACAACGGGTAGCGACTTCCTTGACAATTTTACCAGCATGGAATCCTTGGCCCATCAGGTCTTTGGTTACACCAGCTACAATGTTTACCTTATCGCCTTCTACAGAACCAAGTACAATAATTGCAGAGCCTAATTTATTTTTCAGCTCATCCACCATACCACGTAGGTTATCCATATCCGTTGCGGATACTTGAGTAGCCAAGAGTTTTACACCATTGATTTCTTGCACCTGATCCGTGAGAGTCCCTGCCTCAATATTACCCAATTTCGTACGTAGTGATTCAGCTTCGCGTTGTGTCTCTTTTAATTGAGCCAACACGCCCTCTACACGAGTAGGAGTCTCATGCAACTGTGGCGATTTGACCGCTTGTGCCACTTCTTTAAGTGTAGTTAACTGTTGATTTAAATATTGATAAGCACCGCGACCTGTCACTGCTTCAATACGGCGTGTACCGGCACCGATACCGCTCTCGCTCAAAATTTTAAATAGACCGATCTCAGCTGTGTTCCCTACATGGCAACCACCGCACAGCTCGATGCTATAGCCTTCAACATTAACTACACGCACAACGTCCCCATACTTCTCGCCGAATAGTGCCATCGCGCCCATTTCTTTTGCCTCAGCAATCTTCATGTTCGTAATGTTAACAGGTAAATTATTCCAAATTTGTTCATTCACGATTTGTTCGATACGTTCAAGCTCTTCTGCTGTAATGGAACTAATATGTGTAAAGTCAAAGCGAAGTCGCTCAGGAGATACCAAAGAACCTGCTTGATTTACATGTGTTCCTAGAACGTCTTTTAGAGCTTGATGCAACAAGTGCGTGGCTGTATGGTTTTTAATCGTAGCGTTACGTCCTTGTTGGTCTACCTCAGCCGCAACCTGAGCACCTACATGCAATGTACCCGCTTCAATTAGTACTTGATGTACATTTTGACCATGAGGCCCTTTTTGTACATCTAATACGCGTGCTTTCACAGTATCTGCAGTCAAAGTACCCTCGTCATTAATCTGCCCGCCACTCTCAGCGTAGAAAGGTGTGCGATCTAGGACCACTTGGCAGGTAACACCCTCTTGAGCTTCTTTTACAAGTTGATTATTAACAATAATGGCTTCTACCTTAGCATCCGCAAACAATGTTGTATAACCGATAAATTCACTTGCTACTGTTAATTCCGACAATGCTCCACCTTGCGTCTGCATGCTGTCTACATCTTGACGAGCAGCACGAGCGCGTTCACGTTGCTCTTCCATTGCTTGTTCGAAACCATCACGGTCAACAGAAAGACCATGCTCCATAGCAAAATCCTCTGTCAAGTCAATCGGGAAGCCATATGTGTCATACAACTTGAAGGTATCCGGACCACTTAGCTGGTTGCCACCAGATGCCTTTGTTGCTTTTACCATACCTTCTAAAATGGACAGACCTTCTTCCAATGTTTCATGGAAACGTTCTTCCTCAGCACGAATTACACGTTCGATAAAGTCACGTTTTTGTACCACTTCTGGGTAAAACACTCCCATCATATCGCCAACTGTTTTGGTCAGTGTGTACAAGAACGGCTTCTGAATGCCTAGCATTTTACCCATACGTACAGCACGGCGAAGCAGACGACGTAATACATAACCACGACCTTCATTAGATGGTAGGGCCCCATCGCCAATAGCAAAAGTAACCGTACGCACATGATCTGCAATTACTTTTAGCGCTACATCCAACTCATCATTGGTTTTATAAGACACACCTGAAATTTTGCTAGTCTGTTCGATTAGCGGGAACAACAGGTCTGTTTCATAGTTGTTATCTACATTTTGGATGACAGAAACCATGCGCTCCAAGCCCATACCTGTATCAATATTTTTCTTAGGTAATGGAGTATACGTACCATCAGGATTATGATTAAATTGGGAGAATACTAGATTCCATACTTCCAAATAACGTTCATTCTCTCCACCCGGATACAATTCTGGATCGCTTGGGTCATTACCAAATGATTCACCGCGATCATAGAAAATCTCAGTGTTCGGACCGCTCGGACCTTCTCCGATATCCCAGAAGTTACCCTCTAAACGAATGATACGCTCTTCTGGTACACCAATTTCTTTATTCCAAATCTCAAATGCTTCATCATCTTCAGGATGGATTGTAACAGACAATTTCTCTGGGTCAAAACCAATCCATTCAGGACTTGTCAAGAACTCCCACGCCCAATGAATGGATTCAACTTTGAAATAATCCCCAATGGAGAAATTTCCTAGCATTTCAAAGAAGGTATGATGACGCGCTGTACGTCCTACGTTTTCAATGTCGTTTGTACGAATGGATTTTTGTGCATTTGTTATGCGTGGGTTATCAGGAATAATTCGACCATCAAAATATTTCTTTAGCGTAGCTACCCCACTGTTAATCCACAACAAAGATGGGTCATCCACCGGTACCAAAGATGCACTTGGTTCAATACAATGTCCTTTACTCACAAAGAAATCCAAATACATTTGACGAACCTGATTACCTGTCAACTTCTTCATGCTGTTTGCCTCCTTTATTTTTCAACACGAGGTAATGACCTACTTCTGTTTATTTACTCGGCCCACCATCGTTTTTGTATGCAATTGCTGACTTCAGACAAATAAAAAAAGCCCTCATCCCCTCAGGGACGAGAGCTATTGTCTCGCGGTACCACCCTGCTTACAGAACTCTCATTCTTCACACACAAGAACCGTGCTTGACTACGAGAGAAACTGTCGCTTTCATGACCATAACGGGGTCCTGCCGCCGGTTTTTTCCGGTCTTCGGAGTAGCCTTCGGTTGTCCTTCTTTTGGAAGCTCTTTCAGCCGGGGAGCGTCCTCTCTTTGAAAAGGGTGCAACCTACTCGTTCCATCAACGATCTAGTCGCTATATAATTGGTTACATTGAATAACGTTTCAACGTCATTATAGTGTTTTTTTCTAAGTAATGTCAACTTTGAGTTCGAATCAAAATAATACGCTGAATAATCACTTTCAGTACTGCAAGTACAGGTATCGCCAGGATCATCCCGACCACTCCAGCTATCGCTTCTCCGGCAAGCAAAGCAAAAATAATCGTGAGGGGATGGAGATGGAGTGTTTTTCCTACAATATTTGGCGAAATGATATTACCCTCAATGATTTGTATTGCTAAGTTTATCCCTATAACAAACAAGGCTTGTTTTGTAGAAATCGTAAGGGCAATCAACAACGCCGGAACAGCCCCAATCAAGGGTCCAATAAAAGGAATAATGTTGGTCAAAGCCACAAAGCAAGCTAATACAAAAGGATAGGGCATCTTAATTGCCCAATATCCAATAAAAATCAGCACTCCTACTATAAGAGACACAACCATTTGTCCGTGAATATATTTTCCCAACGAATCATTAATATCTCGCAACGCTACTTGTGTTTGGCGGCGGAACTTACGAGGTACCCATAAAATAAGACCTCGATGAATTTCTTTCATATCTTTTAGTAGATAAAAAGCAATAAAAGGAACAACCGCATATCCCAACACCTTTCCAAGCGTTTTTTTTGCACCATCAACAAACGAAGAAATATCCCGCGACATTTTTTCCTGCGATTGAATGATAGCTCGATCTACACCATGCTGAACGCTATCTGGCAAAAAGTATTTATGAGCCTCCCACTCTTGCATCCATGTCTCGTACCAGTTTGTTAAACGTGGCAGATCGTCTGAGAGTTCTATCAGTTGTTTAGTAAAAACAGGAATAGCATTCATCACAGTAATGACCACTAGTAGTACAAACCCCAAATAAATCAAAAGGAGAGCGGTCAAGCGCGGTACCTTCCTTTTTTCTAAACTTGTAACAACAGGATGAAGTAGATAGGCAATAATTAGTCCCGCAATAAATGGAATGGTCACCTCTTCAATCAAAAAATATAGAGGTTTCAATGCAGGTCGAAGTAACACGAATAGATTGGCTATAATAAGCAATAAGATAATAGATACAGCAATATGATAAAAACGATAACGTTTTTGTTGTGGTGTTGGTTGTTTTGTCAGTTGCTCCATGGCATATCCCCCATATCTAAAAACTCCTTTTGGTAGGATGTGCGAAAAAGAGAGGAAAGATGCGGAAAAGCTAGTTATTTGAATCAAAAAAACAAAGCAACCTGTTCCACGAAGGGGAAACAGGTTGCTTTGTTTTTTCTATGGGTAAAAAAGTCTACCGCCACTTATCAAATGTGATTTCCAGATTGAATAGAAGATTAGCGTGCAAACGAACGCTTCAGAACACGACCTAGCCTTTGAATATCTCGCTGGGAAAATTTCATTTTTCCCCACCCACTAAAGAATTTTTGACTCCGCTTAGACCTCATCAAATATCCAATAGCAGCTACGATCCCACTCATGATCAAAGTTCGAAAAATTCCGCGTCTCATTAAGCAGCCTCCTTCAGATTCTCATGGGGTAAGATTGAAGTGTTACGCTTGTGCTCTTAGTTCTTGGTCATCCAGGAACAAGTCATTTAACGATTCCAAGGAACCGTCTTCTTCCACCTGATAAATAGAAGAAATCTGATCTCCAGACATGCTCATCTCAACATAGCAATTCCAGCAGTAGTACTGATTCGTTCCAATTTTACCAATATCTTTTGATGAACAATTGGGGCAAGTCATCATGCATAATAACCTCCTAAACGCTAATGCGCCTTAAATCCGGTGTGCATGGGGATAATAAGGTGTTCGTTTCCGATTGATACAGGCGACGTTGCAATAATCCGCTTGCGCCCTTCGGTAATATCGGCAATCCAACCGTCCGATAACTCGTACCCTACCATCCTTTCCCAGTCAACAGAAAAATAAACATCTTCCACTTTTCCCAGCCAAGCACCGGTCTTTGTTACAACTTGTTTTCCTTTTAGTGCATGTTCACCTGTAAATAGGCAGAACATTTGATTCGTATCTAGATGGCGCATTGAGGTCACAACATGCTTGTCCTCTACAATGATGAAATCGTCCCCGATTGTACCGATATGGTTGGAATTAATGTAGCGTCCCTGCTGGAACCAGCCTGCTTCTTGCAAAACCAGACCAATGACTTGCAAGTGAAGATCACAGAGGATATCTCGGACAATCCCAATTTCTTCGCCGCTGTTCATGGCCAAAACTGGTAAGCCTACTACGTCCAATGCTCTCTTCATGGGCATCTCCTCCCGTTATGTTAGTATTACAGTTGAGATGCCCTTGTATCCTACCTAAACTGTTCCACCTAAACCATACCTTCCTTTATCCGTACAAACGTAGCCGATCTTGTAAGTAGCTATAACGAATCCCTTCCTCGTCATTTTGCACCGCAATGCGAAAAGCATCTGGATCACCACACATTAGCAAAAATGACTTGCTACGTGTTACACCCGTGTAAATTAATTTTCTGCGTAACATTCGATAATAGTTACGTACTAAAGGTAAAATAACAATTGGAAATTCACTACCCTGTGATTTATGCACCGAGCAACAGTACGCCAGAGTAAGTTGGTGATATTGTGAACGGCGGTATACAACCTCTCGTCCTTCAAAGGACACCACCAATTGCTCTTCATTCTCCTCATTTTCTGTAGGACGAAAAATGGCAACAACTTCTCCCATGTCTCCGTTGAATACCTGTTCTTCTGCATTATTTACCAATTGAAGTACTTTGTCTTTTACCCGAAAAACCGTTTCACCAAATGTTACCTCTCGCTTCTGTTCCGAAGGCGGGTTGAACAAAAGCTGTAGCTCTTCATTGATGTGGTTAACACCGGCTACTCCTTTGTACACGGGGGCAAGAACCTGTATATCTTTTGCTGTATATCCTTTATTTACGGAACTGGAGCAGATTTGTTTCACAACATCAACAACATTTTGTGGCGAAGTTGTGAAAAATCTGCGATCTTGGGTTGGAGTAAGTAAATCTTGTGGTACTTTTCCCACTCGAATGTCATGAGCCAGTTGAATAATAGAAGATTCTTCTGCCTGCCGATAAATATCTGTCAACTGGACAACCGGGATCACATTTGACTCCAGCATATCAAACAAAACATTGCCTGGGCCTACAGAAGGCAATTGATCAGGGTCGCCTACCATTACAACATTTATGTCCTTAGGGAGACAGCGGAATAATTGGTTAGCTAACCAAACATCCACCATTGACATCTCATCAATAATAATCATTTTGCCCCGAACGGGATTATCTTGATCATGCTCAAAGCTCTCTCCCTTCCACCCAAGAAGACGATGGATCGTCATAGCTGGTAATCCTGTCGTCTCAGACATACGCTTTGCTGCCCTACCAGTAGGAGCTACCAATAAAATGGGAAAGGGATTATCTTGTGTGTCATATTTCTTCATGTCCAAACTAATTCCCTGCAAATTTGCAAAAACATGGCAAATTCCCCTAATGACTGTTGTTTTTCCCGTACCAGGCCCCCCAGTCAGTAGCATTAATCCTGAATCCATTGCTTTTTCTACTGCTTCTCGTTGTTTAGAAGCATAGCTAATCCCTAATTCTTCTTCCACTTTTCCGATAGCTTGGTAAAACTCAGAAGCAGGATAGCTATCAGGATTCTCTCTTGAAGCAAAATAATGAAGTCGTTTGGCCAGTCCAATCTCTGCAAAAAATAAGGATGGAAGGTAAACGCGCTCCTCTTCCCAATGCACTTTGTTATCCATTACTAATTGTTCAATAGATCTCTGCACATCTTCTACCTCAAAAACGTGCCCACCACATTCTGTTAATAGCGAAATAGCCCGCTCCATTAATTCTTCATGAGGAAAATAAACATGTCCCTCACTATAACCTGTTTCCTGCAAAACATACAGACACGCTGCCATCACTCGTTCCGGGGAAGATGCGGCAATTCCTGTCGACAGAGCGATTTCGTCTGCACGTTTAAAACCAATGCCCTGCACATCTTCAATGAGCTTATATGGAGTTTCTGTCAATACCGTCATTGTATTATGCTTATACGCTTGATAAATACGTAAAGCTAAATGGACACCAATCCCAAACTCGTATAAGAAGACCATGGTACGCTCTAATGATTGATGCTCTAGAACTGATTCATAGATCTGCTTAGCTCGTTTGGGAGAGATACCTGGAATGGCGGCCAGATCGTCAGGGTTTTCAGCAATGATGGTAAGTGCATCGACCCCTAAATGTTCCACTATCCGCTTTGCCAGCTTCTTACCAATTCCACTAAAAAGTCCACTTGCTAAATACTTTTCAATACCTGATTTTGTTTTTGGTGTTTCACGTTCGTAGCGTTCGGCTACATACTGCTTTCCATATTTCGGGTGATCTTTCCACTCACCATAAAATGTATAAGTTTCATCCTCGTGAGGACGCGGAAAATGCCCTACAACAATGACATCTTTATCTTTAATCGGTTCCGTTGTCTCTTCCACTTTAAAACGAATGATGGCATACCAGTTCTCTTCGTTATAAAATATTTCGTGTTTTACTTGTCCTCGAATGTAGGTCTCACGAAACAACGGGAGGGCCTGTTGTTGCACGGTAGTACGCCTCCTTTTCTAAAAAACCTTGACTTTGGAAAGACTTCTGGAGCCAACCAAAGCCTTAGTTGAACTTTTTTCAGATAAATTTTCTGTAAGTAACATCCATCGTAAAAAAAATTCCACTATCCGGTGTGATAGTGGATGTGTGCTACTTTTATTGTACTTTGAGGAAAAGGGTTTTGACAACTTGATTCGAACAAGCGTTCCAAACCTTTCACAACTAACTAAGACTTTAACAACAAGCACATTTATACTTTATTTTACTAAGCGCTTTACAATCTGCACAATTTTTTGAGCTGCTGCTATCACTTCTTCTTTTGTGTTGGTCATGCCAAAACTAAAGCGAATAGCTGAATCTGATCGCTCCTTGGACAAATTCATCGCTGTCAGCACATGAGATACCTCTAACGAGCCTGATGTACATGCAGAACCACTAGCTGCTGCAATACCCGCCAAATCTAGATTAAACAGCATCGTCTCAGTATTTACTCCTAGAAAGCTAACATTTAAAATATGGGGCAAAAATTGTTCATCATGACCATTTACCTCAAATGCAATACCTGCTTCACTAAAAGCCTGTAGCATAGCTTGGCGCATATCTAAGTATTTTTGGCGACGCTCTTCACGGTCGGAGCGTATGAGCTCGATTGCTTGAGCAAATCCAACAATACCAGCTAGATTTTCTGTTCCTGCCCGTCGCTTACGTTCTTGTGCTCCCCCGTGTAAGTATGGAGTAATTGTGATTTTACGTCCCATGCACAAAGCACCTACACCTTTTGGTCCATTGATTTTATGGGCAGATAAAGAAATCAGATCCACAGGTAGCTCATTTGCCTTGATGCGCAATAATCCAAAAGCTTGTACACAATCTGAATGGAACAGAATCCCTTGATCCTGCAAAAAGCTACCTATTTCTTGGATAGGTTGAATTGTCCCTACCTCATTGTTTCCATACATAATGGAGACTAAAATGGTATCAGGTCGTATTGCTTTTTTTATATCATCTAAGCTGACCATCCCCAATTCATCCACTGGTAAATAGGTTACTTCAAATCCCATTCGTTCGAGATGCTCACAAGCATGTAATACCGCATGATGCTCAATCTGAGTTGTAATGATATGCTTACCTTTTTGTTCATTAGCAAGCGCTCCACCGATCAATGCCATATTATCAGCTTCCGTACCACCGCTGGTAAAAATGATTTGACTGGGATCAGCCCCCAGAAAATCAGCAATTGTTTCCCGTGCTTTTTCCATTGCTTTGCGTGCTTCACGACCAAACCCATGAATACTGGATGGATTTCCATAAATCTCAGAGAAATATGGTTGCATGGCCAGTATCACTTGTGGATGAACAGGAGTCGTTGCTGCATTATCCAAATATACGTATGAGTTCATGTTCTAATCCCCTACTTTGTAATCTAACACTAAATGTAGAACATATAATTATCAGTGCGTCCGTCATCTTGATAATTGATGAGGTCCCGCAGCGTAGTGGAGTCAATTACAGACGTTATACTATCTCGAATGCGCAGCCATAGATAACGCTTTGCTGGGTCCTCTTCTTCTGCAAACTCTACAGGACTAATTGGACCTTCTAGCACTCGCAAAATATCTCCCGACGTAATATCGTCAGGTGATTTGGAGAGTACATAGCCACCATAAGCTCCTCGAATGCTTTTTACCAACCCTGCATTCCGCAGGGGAGCAATTAACTGCTCTAAATAATGCTCAGATAATTCATGGCGCTGAGCAATGCTTTTCAATGAAATAGGCCCGTCCCCATGACGGGTGGCTAGCTCCATCATAATAGTTAAGCCGTAGCGTCCCTTAGTCGAAATTTTCAACGTTAACAACTCTCCTCTATGTTTCACTGTACGTCTCTGACAAACTTCCCTGAAATTGTAGCACATGAGTCGCTTTCTTTTGGTCAAAATATGGTCAGGGAGGTGAGCTTATATGGCAACCAATAAGCGTTCCGAACGTGGACGAAACCATCCATCTGACGTTCTTTATGAAGTACCAGCAGGAACCATTGCTCACAAAGCAAGATTTGGTGCAAGCAAAACTAGCAAGCAACCAAATGAGAACGGAGATTTACCGAATAAACCGGGCGGAAATGTACGGACGTAAAAGCAACAAGAATGAACCGGTCTTCTATTGCCTTACTAAATACTAAAGCTTTGTACTTTCCCGACAAGATTCCTTTTATCATTATTTTTTTAAAAAATATTCATTCCTACAAGTACATGTTGCATGTAGAAACAAGAGTCACATGTATACTCTGTAAGAAACCCTTCTCGCATGCTATTACTTCGATCTCTCTTGTTCAGAGGGTCGAAGTTCTTCTTTTTATCCAAAACAAAGAAATTGATCACTACGCTCTAGTTGTTTTTTATTACGATAAATATAAACTTTTCCCAAAAGAATGTAAAGGCATCGGAATAATAGGGGTTAATTTCGAGATGCTTGACGCTTTTGAATTTCTGCCTCATATCCTATCTGTTTAGGTTGATAAAATTTCTCTTCTACACCTTCAGGCAAATACTGCTGTTTCACATAGCCTTCGGGATAATTATGGGGATATAGATACCCTTCCCCGTGACCTAATTTCGCAGCCCCTTTATAATGCCGATCCCGTAAGTGAACAGGTACAGGCTTATGCCCTTCTTTTTGTACATGCATAAGTGCTTGATTAATTCCCATATACGCTGCATTACTTTTCGGTGCAGTCGCAAGATACGTGGTGGCTTGCCCTAAGGAAATGCGCCCTTCCGGCATACCAATCAATTCCAACGCTTGAAAGCAAGCTACAGCTACGGATAACGCTTGAGGATCAGCATTACCGATATCTTCTGATGCGGAAATTATTAAGCGACGCGCTATAAATCGTGGATCTTCACCTGCATCAATCATCCGAGCTAACCAGTAAAGAGCACCATCTGGATCAGACCCTCTAATCGACTTTATAAAAGCAGAGATGGTATCGTAATGATTATCACCACTTTTATCGTAGCGAACAGCTCTACGCTGAATAGATTCTACTGCCACATCCAGTGTAATAACGATCTCTCCTGCTTCATTTAATGGTGTGGTCGTAGCTGCTAATTCCAGTGCATTTAATAAGCGACGAGCGTCCCCTTCTGCGTAGTGAATCAAATGTTCTCTCGCTTCTGGTTTGATTTGAACCCGTAATTCTCCAAGTCCTTCAAGCTCATCAGTTAATGCTCTATCAATAACTTGCCCTAAATCCTCATCTGTTAGGGATTGTAAGGAAAAAATTTGAGAACGTGAGAGCAAGGCTGCATTCACTTCGAAAAAGGGATTCTCCGTTGTTGCCCCAATCAAAATGACTGTTCCCTCTTCTACATAAGGTAGGAGCGCATCCTGTTGAGATTTATTAAAACGGTGGATCTCATCAATAAATAACGTAGTACGCTGATTATTCATTACCAAGCGATCTTTCGCTTCCTCAACGATCCGCCGAATGTCTGCTACCCCCGCAGTAACCGCATTTAATTCACTGAAATGGGATTTGGTTGTACGGGCTATGACTTTTGCTAAGGTTGTTTTTCCCGTGCCCGGAGGTCCGTAGAAAATTAAAGAAGAGATTTGGTCCGCTTCAATAGCTCTCCGAAGCAACGATCCTTTGGCTAGTATATGTTGTTGGCCAACTACTTCATCTAGGTTTTTTGGTCTCATTCGTGCCGCAAGCGGCTTGGTACGCCCTTTAGAATCTTCCTGTTCATGGGCGAAAGAAAATAAATCCATCCTTCTCAACCCCCAATCTGGTTTCTTCAACTATTTGCAACTATAATCTGTCTTTTGTTACCATAACCTTGAGATGTAATCATTCCTGTTCATTTTACTTAGAAAAACAAGTTACGCCAAGTTTTGGATGACAAACAATTTCGCTGGCTGATTGTTAGTAGAATCAAGTCATTATCTTGAATCCTATACAGCATGTATAGATCACAATTGAATACTAGCCATACCACGTTAACTTCCATTCCGTAAAGAAAGTAGCGCAGAAAAGCCCGTGGGCCTCTGCGCTATCCATTACATCATTGTTAGTCACTTTTTTGTAAAACACATCCTACTGTATAGGAATCCTATTTACTATCCTTTTTTCGGTACCCAACCAATTAAATCCTGGACCACCACACTAGCTAAAATCAAACCTGCCACAGATGGCACAAAGGCGTTACTTGCCGGCGGTTGTTTTACTTTGCGAATAGGGGAATCAGGATTTTGAACAATCTGTTCCCGTACATCCGTACGAATTGTTACAGGGATCTCTTTAGAATATACTACTTTAACACCCTTATAAATGCGTTGCTTCTTCAGCTCACGACGAATTACCTTGGCAATAGGATCATAACTGGTTTTAGAGATGTCCTCCACTTGAAAACGTGTTGGGTCCATCTTGTTAGCTGCCCCCATACTTGAGATGATCGGGATATTACGTTTCTTTGCTTCTAGAATCACATGAATTTTTGCAGACACTGTATCCATCGCATCAACAATATAATCTAGCTTATGCTCAAATAGACGTGGAGCTGTTTCATCGTCATAAAACATCTGGAGTGTCACTACCTCACACTCTGGATTAATAGAGTGGATACGCTCTTTCATTAGTTCCGTTTTTTGTTGACCAACCGTGTGTAGAGTAGCATGAATCTGTCTATTAATGTTTGTAATGTCTACGTCATCTTTATCAATCAGGATCAGTTTTCCTACACCAGTACGTGCTAGAGCTTCTACTGTAAAAGACCCTACCCCACCGACACCAAGCACAGCAACGGTACTGTTTCTCATTTTCTCCAAGCCCTCTGGACCAAATGCCAGTTCACAACGCGAGAATTGATGCAACATTTCACTAACAACCTTTCCTACATTCATCTATTTTGGTAAGTAACATTCTATCCATAAATTACATACTTTCCTGTCATAGATATATGACCTAGTAATCTTCTCAGATTTATACTTTTTATACAATCATAAAAATAGTGACATTCCGATTATACCTATCAATAGGCTTATATTCAATTCCTATTATTCCACTAGGACTCTAAGTAGATCGCGATCAGACATATGCTAGCATATTGAATTCTACAAAGCAAACAAAAAAACAGGTCCAACCAAAAGACGTTTTGCCTTGGTTGGACCCATTTACCCAAGTAATTTTACTTGTTGGTTACTTCTTCTTTTTTCTCTTCTTCAATAGTAGCGATAAATAGCTGTTTTAATTGATTCACATCTACTTCACTCGGTGCATTAACCATTAGGTCACTTGCGCTTGCTGTTTTAGGGAAAGCAATTACTTCACGTAAATTTGTACGTCCAGCAAGTAGCATTACCAAACGGTCTAGACCTAGAGCGATACCACCATGTGGAGGTGTACCATATTCAAACGCATCCATCAAGAAACCAAACTGCTCTTTTGCTTCTTCTTGACTAAATCCAAGGGCAGTAAACATTTTCTCTTGTACGTCGCGCTTGTAGATACGCATGGAGCCGCCGCCTAGTTCATAACCATTTAGAACCAAGTCGTAAGCTTGTGCGCGAATCGCACCTGGGTCTGTTTCAAATAGATGCAAATCTTCGTCTTTTGGACGAGTGAATGGATGGTGCAAAGCTACATAACGTTTAGCTTCTTCATCCCACTCCACTAATGGGAAATCTACTACCCATAAGAAAGCAAACTTACTGTGGTCAATTAAGCCTAATTCTGCACCTAGCTTGCTACGAAGAGCACCTAGAGAATCTGCTACTACTTTCGGTTTATCAGCTACGAACAACAAAAGATCGCCTTCTTCTACTAGCAAGCGTTCTTTTATTGCTGTTATTTCTTCTTCAGAGAAGAATTTAGCGATTGGCCCTTTAACTTCGCCATCTTTAAATGCAATCCACGCTAGACCTTTAGCTCCATAACGAGAAGCGAACTTGCCTAGATCATCAACATCTTTACGGGAATAATGTCCGCAGCCTTTTGCATTGATTGCTTTTACTTGCCCACCAGTCTCAACTGTGCTTGCAAACACTTTAAAACCGCTATCTTTTACAAGATCTGATACGTTGGTCAACTCCATACCAAAACGAATATCTGGTTTGTCAGAGCCAAAACGATCCATCGCTTCTGCATACGTTAAGCGTGGGAATGATGTCCCTACGTCTGTACCAACTGTTTGTTCAAATACATATTGAACCATTTCCTCCATCATCGGCAATAGCTGTTCCATTGGTATGAAGGATGTTTCAATGTCGATTTGAGTGAATTCTGGTTGACGGTCAGCGCGCAAGTCTTCGTCACGGAAACAACGTACGATTTGATAGTAACGCTCGAATCCTGAAACCATTAATAACTGTTTAAAAAGCTGAGGAGACTGCGGCAATGCATAGAATTCACCTGGGTGTACACGGGATGGTACCAGATAATCACGCGCTCCCTCTGGCGTGCTCTTCGTAAGCATTGGCGTTTCAATATCTAAGAAACCCTTTTGATCCAAGAAATCACGGAACGCTTTTGTCGCTTTTGAACGTAAGTAGAATGCTTTCTGCATTTCGGGACGACGAAGGTCCAAATAGCGATATTTTAGACGAACCTGCTCATCTACTTCAATCTCATCTTCAATTAAGAACGGAGGGGTTTTAGCGTCATTTAGGATGGTAATCTCCGTTGCAAGCATTTCGTATTCACCAGTTTTGATTTTCGGATTAACGGCTTCGGGTCCACGATGTACCAATTTACCTTTTACAGATAAAACATACTCGCTACGCACACGATCTGCTTTTTGCCATGCCTCTTTATTCACTTCTGGGTTAAACACCACTTGGCAAATTCCTGTACGATCACGCAGATCAATAAAGATAACGCCACCTAGGTCACGGCGCTTTTGAACCCAACCATTTAAAATAATCTCTTGCTCTACATGTTCTTTGGTTACTTCGCCACAATAGACAGTGCGCACATCAAATTTCATCGATGGTCCCTCCAATAGGTAAATGTTTCGTTCAATTGTTTTTCTTTATCCTTAACGTTTAGCCAAGAGCCAATCGCTTGCTTCTGCAAAACTAACTTCTTGCTGTTCTCCAGTCGCTAGTTCTTTTAGCATGACTACGCCTTTTTCCAGCTCTGATTCACCAATGATAGCAGCATACTTTGCTTCTACACGATCCGCTGCTTTTAATTGGCCCTTCATTTTACGACCTAAATAATCCATCTCTGCTTTAACACCTTTATTACGCAGATCATCTAGTAACTGGAATGCCTTCGTTTTCGCTGTTTCGGATTGCATGACGATGTAGGCATCTAGCCCTTTTTCTATTGGTAATTGAATATTTTGCGATTCTAGAGCCATTATCAAGCGCTCAATACTCATCGCAAAACCAATACCTGGCATATCTTCGCCGCCGATCTCTGCAACTAGCCCATTATAGCGCCCACCACCACACAATGTTTCAACCGCACCGATCTCTGCCATTTTAATTTCGAAAGCAGTCAGCGTGTAATAATCAAGACCACGTACCATACGCGGATTAATGTGGAATGGAATATGAATTGCGGTAAGGTATGCCTGTACCTCTTCAAAATGCTGTTTAGATTCATCGCTTAGATAATCTAAAATAGAAGGGGCATCTTTTGTAAGGGTTTGACATTTTTTATTTTTGCAATCCAGAACGCGTAAAGGATTCCGATCAATTCGGGATTGACAATCTTCACAAAGCTCATCTCGTACACCATTTAGAACCTCAAGCAATGCTCCACGGTGACGAGCACGATCTTCTAGAGTTCCTACACTGTTTATCTCTACGGACAAACCTGTAAGCCCTAATTCTTGATAGATACGCATCGCTACAGCAATTACTTCAGCATCAATTGCAGGATCTGCTGAGCCGATTGCTTCAACTCCGAATTGAACAAATTGGCGGAATCGACCTGCCTGTGGACGTTCATGCCGGAACATTGGTCCTAAGTAATATAACTTAGTAGGTTGATTAGGTACACCATACAGCTTTTTCTCCACGTAAGAGCGTACTACCCCTGCCGTACCTTCCGGACGTAAGGTGAAATCTCCTTCTCCACGGGATTCAACACTGTACATCTCTTTTTCCACTACATCCGTAGTCTCACCTACGCCTCGTCGGAACAGTTCTGTCTGCTCAAATATTGGCGTTCGAATTTCTTGGTAATTGTAGCGTGTGCAAAGGTCTCGCATCTTCCCTTCGATGTGCTGCCAAAGCTCCACCGTGCCCGGCATAATGTCTTGTGTACCACGTGGAATTTGGATTTTCGCCATGTGAGTCTCTCCTTTTTTGTTTTTTACGTGCTATATAAAAAATCCGTACAGGGGCAAGTCAGGAAAAATAATTGTTAGAAAACACAAAAAATCTCCCGTCCTTGACATGCCCAACTTACGTACATGTCAGGGACGAGAGATTATATTCTCCCGTGGTGCCACCCTGCTTGGATATATATGTAATCATATCCCACTTCATTCTCATCGTAACGCCGATGCCGCGCCTTACAGTTACTCGTAGCAACGCTATCTTTCACTGGGGTCTTCAGGGAGGTCATTCACCTAATCGTAATAGAGAAGCACTTTCAGCCACGATGCTTCCTCTCTAGCTATTCGTCTAAAGGTTACTTGGTCCCGTCATCAGATCAAAATATATTACAGATCATAGCAAAATCGAGAGTGAGCGTCAACTATACAATCACCTAATTATTTATCAGAGTAAAGCGTATCTAAATCTTGCAGTTTTTTCTCGATTAACTGCTGATACGTATCATTATATGTTTTAGGATCTTTTGGATTTGGCCAACGCGACAATATTCCGCTACCAGGCCTCATCAATTTGGAGACGGCTCCACAGCCTAAGCCAAGAACCGTTTGTACCTCCTCCATCATAACGATGTTATAGATAGAATCTTGATCTCGTAGCGCATAGCCAACATTTTCAAGATTACCTAAAATATTTTTTTGTCGGTAGAGATAGTATGGTACATACCCTTGTTTCTTCGCCCATTCTTCGGTCTCTTGCATCATGTTTAGTATCTCTTCACGACTGGCTACCTGATATTTATCTTTATTTTGCGTCATTTCCGATGCACGTTTAAACGAGAGAGTATGAACGGTTAGAGAAGTAGGCATAAGCTTTTCTACTTCCTGAAGTGAATGCTTCATTTCCTGCATCCCTTCATTTGGCAAACCTATGATCAAATCCATATTAATGTTGGTTACACCCATCTCCATGGCCAAATTATATTTATCCACTGTTTCCTCGACTGTATGGTGTCGACCAATCGCTTGCAAGGTTTCTTGCGTAAACGACTGCGGATTGATGCTGATGCGGTCAACCTTCCACTTTTTCATGATCTCAATTTTATCAGGAGTGATGGTATCTGGTCTTCCAGCTTCTACCGTTAGTTCACGTACTTTGTCCATATGAGGAAAATGCTTATAAAGTGTAACAAAAAGTGCGTCTAACTCGTCAGCAGTAATACTGGTAGGTGTACCTCCGCCAAAGTAAATGGAGGTGATTACCAAGTTCTGGCGGGTCAACCAATCACCTATTGAGCGAATCTCTTCATGTAAACCTGCCAAAAATGGATTTACATTCTGACGATGCACACCAATCGCATAAGCTGGAAACGTACAATATGCACATTTTGTTGGGCAGAATGGAATTCCAATGTAGACAGAGACTTCCCGATCTATTTGATATAAATCAGGAACAACATGTAGCTGACGATCCACTATCTCTTGTAAGAGCTGTAGTTTGTGAGGGCGAACCATGTAGTCTTCTCGTAATTGACGATGAGTCTCCTCGCGACTCAACCCAGATTGTAGCATCTTGTGCAATAATTTAGTCGGTCGAATACCGGTTAAAATGCCCCACCCCTGTTCCATTCCGGTATGACGCTCCAGTAAAGTTAATAGCGTATAGCTAATTGCTTGCTTCGCTGTTTTGCGCATACCTTTTTCGGAAAGCTCCTTATAGGGACGATCGTACTCAAATGTATGCTTTTGATCGGCAAACAAAAGATGTCCGGTAGCATGGACTCCATCGTCTTGCGACTCACAACAAAGCTCTATCTTACTATCACGATGGGAGCAATTTTCCCAGTCTTGTACATAATGAATTGCGGGATCTTCATAGAACAGTGCGGCAATAAAGCCGATTTCACGTTCGAACTGATGACCCACGCATTTAATTTGCAACATGTTCTTCACCTGCTTCTTTCGCAATCCTTCTCATCTTACCTTACCAACATAAGGTGGTCAATTTCAGAGAAGGAACCAACTGTTCTCATTAAAGGTGGACGGATTTAGAAAGCCGTTCGTTGCATAAGAACGATTTTGGCACGATACATGCGAAAAAGGGAGTACATGAGATTATTGGATCATTGGTTTTTGCTACATGAAGCTCTCAACCTAAACTAGCCTGATTCCTGAACACTTGAACAGCTTTTCGCCACTTTCTAGTGTTTAGCACGCCGACGTAGCTCTTGTACCTCGCGGATGCTGATATGAAACTCCTGTGACATTTCTACATCGTTTAAAATGGCTTCTTTTTGCAAGAAATCATGAAAATCAACAGAAAAAATTTGACGGTTTAATTCTTGAGCGAAACGTTCTTTATTGGATTGGCGCATGCTTAATCCCTCCTTGCACTATTGTTTCCGCATGGGAAGATTTGCATGCATCTCAAAAAAAATGTCGAAAGTTGCAGGAAAGTATACGACCTATGAAGAAGATTATTGTTTTATGGAAAAATTGATTTTCCGCACGTCGGAATAAATGAAAAACAGAAAGGATGGGACAAACGTGTTTTCTCGCAAGAAGATGATTATCGGGCTTGCAACGTGTCTCACTAGCTTGGTCGCCCCCTTCCAAATGGTCTGGGCAGCAAGCCAGGTGCAGGTAACAGCCGATAATTTAAACATTCGCTCTGGTCCAGGAACCAACTATCAACTCGTAAGTTCCGTGCCTAAGTCGACAAAACTAACCGTTATATCAAAAAAAGATAAATGGATACAGGTAAAATTACCGAATGGTAAGCAAGGCTGGGGAATAAATACATACCTTCAGGAGATTAAAGCAGCTCCTCAACCACCAAAGGTGATTTATTTAAAGAGTACGGTCGATATGTTGAACATTCGGACTGCACCCAATTCAGATGCTCAAATCATCCAAGTAATGGACAAGACAAAAAGCTACAAAATGATTAAAAAGGAAGGCATCTGGGCACAAATTCAGGTGTCTGACAAAGTAACCGGCTGGATTAACGCCAAGTTTGTGCAACATGCTACTCCGCCCGCTACGTCAGCACCCCTACCGGGAACAACAGCACCAGCAGTCACTACACCAGATCAGAGCAATCAGCCTGCTAATGTATTGCCACCTGTAGAGCCTACTGTGCAGCCTCCATCTACCAGTAGTATTAAAATCTCTGTAGTAACTAACGTGTATGCAGAACCTAATGTCGCAGCCATGATTATCGGGCAGTTAAGCGCAGGGGATCAGGTAAGTAAATATTCGGAGTCAAATGGGTGGGATCAAATCTTATACAATGGGACAACAGCTTGGATCGCCAATCCAACAGCTCCTAAAACTGGACAGATAACACCTCCTCCGACACAGCCGAATCCTGCTTCATCAAGCTCTACGGTGAAGGTAACTGCAAATAATGTAAACATTCGAAGTCAAGCTAATACAACAAGCCAAGTCCTTACCCAAGTAAATAACGGAGTGGTACTACCGGTATTGTCTCAAAGCAACAACTGGTTTCAGGTAAAAACGCCGGATGGGAAAACAGGCTGGATTGCCAGCTGGTTGGTTACTAAATCAACTGTTGCTCCTCCCACGCTTGGAGTAGTTGACCCAAATGAACATAAGAACCAAAACTCCCTTCAGCCCTCAGTACCTAGTAATCAATCAGAACTGAAAATCAAGGTATTAAACGAAGGCACAAATGTTCGTTCTGGCCCAGGCACCGAATACGAGCCCGTAGGTAATGTACAACCAGGAGAAAGCTATTCGGTAATCAAAACAGAAGGCGATTGGTATCAAATTCGCCTAAAAGATAATTCAACAGCCTATATTGCTAGCTGGGTTGTTCAAAAGGAATCAACAGATATAGCCAATCTGCCTCCTTTAACCGGTAATGAAGCACGAGGCAAATTGATTGTAGTAGATCCTGGACACGGTGGAACAGACAGTGGGGCTGTAGGGACGACATACAAGACGTTTGAAAAAGAAATTAACCTACAGGTTGCTCTAAAGCTAAAACAACGCCTAGAAGCTTCTGGAGCACGTGTAATTATGACTCGTTCCGATGATACAACTCTCACGTTGGAACAACGTGTTCAAGTTGCTGTACAAAACAATGCGGATATGTTTGTAAGTGTCCATCACAATACACATCCTAATGCAGCCACCAATGGGACCATCATTTTTTACTATCACAAAGGAAACTCGATGGAATTAGCCCAATTGACTCAAAAAGAGATCGTTTCAACGACTCAATATAAAGATTTAACATCCAGATTCGGCGATTTTCATGTCATTCGGGAAAATCCAAAACCCGCTATTCTTGCTGAAGTCGGCTTTATGACAAATCCACAAGAAGAAGCTAACTTACGTGATGATCAACATCAGCAAAATGCAGCTGAAGGGTTGTTCCGAGGCGTACTGCGTTACTTCCAGGTTTATCCAAATTAGTTTTTTCACACAAAAAAGCAGCTGGTCCGCCATGGACTAGCTGCTTTCTTTCTATGTGTGTAGCTTAATTAATCGGCTAGACCCTTTGTTTCATCTATCATTAACTTTCAACAATTAACGTTACAGGTCCATGATTATGAATCTGCACATCCATCATTGCACCAAAACGCCCCGTCTCTACTTGAAGCCCTTTACTTCGTAGCACCTCATTAAATTGGTCGTATAATGGTTCAGCAACTTCTGGACGGGCAGCCGCCATGAAGTTAGGGCGACGACCTTTTCGGCAATCCCCGTATAAAGTAAATTGGGAAATTGATAAAATTTGCCCTCCTGTTTCCTGGACAGAGTAATTCATTTTACCTTCCTCGTCTTCAAAAATCCGCAAATTCGCTACCTTATCTGCTACAAACTCCACGTCTTTTATTGTGTCCTCATGCGTAATACCAACTAGTAAAACCAGTCCTTGCTCAATTTTACCGACTACATCTCCATTTACGGACACACTTGATGCTTTTGCTTTTTGGACAACGACTCGCACTACTTATCACTCCGGTTCTATTGTTTTAAATTTATGTATGCATTCCTTGTTTATGAAAGAAAAGACAGCGTCCCCAAGGAACCACTGTCTGTCATTTAAAAATAAGGATATGTTAGGTATTTAGAATTCGACGAACAGAATAAATGTCTTTGATACGCTTGATTCGTTCTACCACTCGGTGTAGATGATCTATATTGTTAATACAGATTGTCATGTTGATAGTAGCCACCCGATTGCGATCCGCTTTGCCACTCACGGCAGCAATATTGGTTTTCGTCTCCCCAACTACATGTAACACGTCGTTTAACAAGCCTGTGCGATCATGGCCAGTAATTTCAATGTCTACATTGTAGTTTTGTCTCTGGTCACCTTCCCATTGTACAGGAATGAGTCGATCGCTTTCTTCTACCGTCACATTCGGGCAATCCTTGCGATGAATGGAGACTCCCCGTCCTCTCGTAATGAAGCCAATAATGTCATCCCCTGGAACCGGCGAACAACATCGGGAAATACGAGTCAACAAATTATCCACGCCTTCTACGCGGATGCCTGTGTCGCTTCGGGTTTGCTTCTGAGTAGGTGCATGAGACTTAAATTCTTGAATAGCTTGTTGTTGCTGTTGTTGTTGCTCTTCTCGATCTCTACGTATTTTTTCCGTCAGTCGATTTGCAACCTGTGCAGAAGTAAGCCCGCCATAACCGACAGCTGAGTACATATCTTCGTCAGATTGAAAATTAAACTTAGCTGCTGCCTCTTTTACATTCTCAGCAGTCATAGTCTCTTTTAAATCAAAGCCACGTGCTTTTACCTCAGCTTCAATCATTGATAGCCCTTTAGCAACGTTTTCTTCGCGCTTTTCTTTTTTAAACCATTGCTTGATCTTATTACGAGCATGGGCTGACTTCGCTATTTTCAGCCAATCTTGACTTGGGCCATATGAGTGCTTGGAAGTCAAGATTTCCATAATGTCACCTGTACGCAACGCAAAATCAAGCGGAACGATCTTTCCGTTCACTTTAGCTCCAATGGTTCGATTGCCGACAGCTGAATGTATGCGATAGGCAAAGTCCAAAGGAACCGAGCCTTTAGGAAGCTCCACCACATCACCCTTTGGTGTAAAGACAAACACCGTATCAGAAAACAGATCCTGCTTGAGCGATTCCATGAATTCTTGGGCATTCGGTGTCTCTTCTTGTCCACCTTGAATAATCTCACGGAGATTACCAATCTTCTCTTCAAAAGAGCCCTGCACTTCTCCTTTGCCCTCTTTATAGGCCCAGTGAGCAGCGATACCAATCTCAGCTGTACGATGCATCTCCCATGTACGAATTTGCACTTCCAATGGTTCACCCTTAGGACCGATTACAGTGGTATGCAGCGATTGATACATGTTGGCTTTTGGCATAGCAATATAATCTTTGAATCGTCCTGGCATAGGCTTCCACAAAGTGTGCACAATTCCAAGGACAGCGTAACAATCACGAATATCATTCACAATGATACGTAAAGCAAGCAGGTCATAGATTTCGTTAAACTGCTTATTTTGTGACACCATCTTTTTGTAGATGCTATAGATATGCTTAGGTCTACCAGCAATCTCTGCTTCAATATGCAGCTCATCTAACTTATCCGTAATCATTGCTTTTGCTTCTGAAATGTATTCCTCGCGCTCCGTCCGTTTCTTCTGCATGAGATTTACAATCCGATAATATTGCTGTGGATTCAAATAGCGAAGAGCCGTATCCTCTAGCTCCCACTTTACAAAAGCAATACCAAGGCGATGAGCCAGTGGTGCAAAGATTTCTAGCGTTTCATCCGATATTTCACGCTGCTTTTCTTCGGACATATGACGTAACGTACGCATATTATGCAAACGGTCCGCCAATTTAATTAAAATGACCCGAATATCTTGTGCCATGGCTACAAGCATTTTTCGATGGTTCTCTGCTAACTGCTCTTCTTTGGATTTGTATTTAATTTTTTCTAGCTTTGTGACTCCGTCTACCAGATGTGCTACCTCTGACCCGAATTCCTTACGTAAGTTGTCTAGCGTAATTTCGGTATCTTCCACAACATCATGGAGAAAACCGGCAGCAACAGTTACTGCATCCATGTGCATATCCGTCAAAATGCCTGCAACTGCAATCGGATGCATAATATAAGGCACCCCAGATTTACGCACTTGGCCCTCGTGAGCTTTGCGCGCTAAATCATAGGCACGCTCCAGCATAGTAACGTCCTCGTTTGACATATAGCTATTCGCTTTGCTTAAAATTTCCTCGATGCCCGTAGTCATATTTCCCTTCCTTAATCTTCACTCTGAAGATGAAAACCGTCTATCTTTCCCTTAAACGTATTACCTTTTATTATCTGGTATGAAAGGGAGAATGTAAAGGTAATAATCTTCCATTCTCTACTTAAAACTCACAAAATAGACACTTTCTTTTCGAGTTTCTCAGGCAAATCCACAAAAAACCTCTGCAAGCGAAAGGCTCACAGAGGTTTTTATACAAAATTTTAGTATGTGATTAAAGAAGAAACTGGGATGTCACCTAGTTTTTCACGACCATCGAGATAGCTCAATTCAATTAAGAATACAGCCCCTACTACGATTCCGCCTAATTGTTCAACAAGGTTGATTGATGTCTCGATCGTACCGCCTGTTGCAAGTAAGTCGTCAGCAATCAATACACGGTCACCAGGCTTGATTGCATCTTCATGCATTGCTAATGCATCACTGCCGTACTCTAGGCTATAATCAGCTTGAATAGCCTTGTAAGGTAATTTGTTTGCCTTGCGAATCGGAATAAATCCAACATTCATCGCATATGACAGCGGTGCTCCTACAACAAAACCACGCGCTTCCGGTCCTGCGATTACATCCACATTTAGGGTATCAGCAAATGTTTTTAGTTCATTGATTGCCGCTTTATATACAGGGCCATCTTTTAATAGGGTAGTAATATCTTTGAAACGAATCCCTGGTTGTGGGTAATCTGGAATCACGCGAATATAATCTTTAAAGTTCATTAAGGAATGCCTCCTACAAAAGAATAAAAACAAAGTAAGTTGGGTGCTCTTCTTCTAAGGCTGATGAAGCATATCCAAATATTTTCCAAGTCCATCATGATTAGAAAGGAGCAGTTCGGCGTGTAGCTCGGCTTCCTCGCGCCAGTCTTGGTATCGCGAAGAAGTATCTAAAGGCGCTTTAGCCGGTTCTGGATGCAATAGATACGCTTGCTCGCTATCTTCAATAAAACGGAGCTCTATAAAAATAGTAAGCATTCGCTCCACAATGGAACGCTTTAACTTCAATTTTTTAGCTAATGCATCAAGATGAGCCTTGTTGATTTTACCATATTGTCGAAAAATTTGATACAGCGCTTTAAAATCTTCTCGGCTCGGTACATGCAGCAATTCAAAAGCCTCATCCGCTTCTCCAAATAAGCAGTACACTGAATCCATTTCATGTAACGTAGCCATAGCTTGTCCCAAAGCAGATTTAGAAGAAGGAAGATCATATAAAACGATCGAGCGACATCCTTCTTTCCAGTCACCTTGTATCTCTCCCGCATTCGTTACATAAAGGAGTGACCTTTGTAGCAACTGTTGACTCGCAAGTAAAGAGTACAAACGTTGATGATTAGCTTCTTGGAATGTAATTGTAATCAATTCATCCGTAGCTATCTTATCCAGCCATTTTTTCTCTTTATCACGCGAGCCCCGCCAGTCAAAAATCTGTTTATGCTTTACCGCTACATCACGAAGCAAGAATTGAGGCTTTCGTAACCCATTCCATTCATTAATCTGCAATTCACCAAGCACTGAAAGCTTTGATGTTGGGGCTACGCGTTCCATAATTTGGGCAAAACCAAAGCCGATAGCATCTAGTTGCGATTTCTCCTGCGATAATACACATTTAAGATGTGTCTCATCCTTGCCAATTTTACGCATACCTTGATGCCCGACTTCTTCACAGACAAGCATTGGAGTAGGGTTACCCATGCCGAATGGAGCTAAAGCTTCCAGTTCTATAGCAAGATCTAGACTCATTTCATCAAAGGCCACTTCAAGATCTACTCTTGTTTTCGGAATGAAGTCTTCTGGTTGTAACCATTCTTGTGATATACGATGCAACGCCTTGCGAAGCAAATCTACATTCTCTACAGGCAATGTCATACCTGCTGCCATTGTGTGCCCACCATAATGTGGTAGAAGTTCCTTGCACGCTGTCAATGCCTCATACATGTCAAAGCCAGCAATGCTTCGAGCCGAGCCTTTAGCTGTGCCTTTTTCAGAATCGATACCAAGGACGATAGCAGGTCGATAGAATTTCTCTACTAAGCGAGAAGCGACAATACCAACAACTCCAACGTTCCATCCCTCTTTGGCTACGACCAGCACTCCATTTTGATCAGCAGGATATAACTGTTCTACCATTTCAATTGCTTCTTCTGCCATTGCTTGAACTAGCTCTTGGCGTTCACGGTTCAACTCATCGAGTACTTCCGCTTGCTCCTTCGCTTCCTGTACATCCTCTGACACGAGCAATTTGACCGCTGCTTCTGCTGTTTCTAGTCGTCCACCTGCATTGATACGCGGACCAATAGCAAAGCCTACATGTCCCGCAGTAATCTCTTTCTCCTGAAGGCCGCACACATCAAGTAAAGCTTGGATGCCTACATTGTGTGTTCGGTTTAATCGTTGCAATCCTAAGCTTGCTAATACCCTATTTTCATCGACTAAGGGTACAAGGTCAGCAATCGTTCCTATTGCTGCCAAATCGATTAAATCCATCGGAGGTTCTTTTAACAGGGCATGTGCCAGCTTAAAGGCAACACCAACCCCAGCCAGCATGTCAAATGGGTAGGAACAGCCCGGTTTTTTAGGATTCATTACCGCAAACGCATCAGGTAGAAGCTCAGGTGGTTCATGGTGATCCGTCACGATGATATCAAGCCCCAGCTGATTTCCATGCGCTACCTGCTCTACCGCACTAATACCAGTATCTACAGTCACGACAAGCCGAAAACCGCTGTAATAAATGTATGACAACGCTGTTTGGTTTAATCCGTATCCTTCTTTAAAACGATTCGGTATATAATAATCAAATGTGGCTCCCAATTTTCGTAACAAATGCACCATCAAAGCAGTGGAGCTAACTCCATCCGCATCATAGTCTCCATATATACAAATCGGTTCCTGGCGCTCAATCGCCTGTTGGATTCGATGCACGCTTTTGTCCATGCCATCCAATAAAAATGGATCATGTAGCTGTTCTGGACTCACATGCAAAAAGTCACGTGCCTTTTGTGACGTATCCATCCCTCTTTGAACGAGCAAACGTGCCAGCAGAGGTGATATCCCACACGCTTGGGCAATCTCTGCACTTATTGCTTCGTCATATGGGGTGAGTTGCCATCGCGATTTCGCTTGTAGCATGAGGCAGCCCTCCAATCCTCATCCATTATATAAAGAAATAGAGGGCATGCCAAGCATTCTTATAAACGCAAAACAGCGTATGTTTTAAGAAAATCATTTCACCAAGAAGTTTGGCTTGTGAAAAAAACCAATAATAACTGCATTATCTACGAGTCTGAGCGGATTCCTCATCCCATGACTTTCCTTTTTCATCATATGGATTAATGTGAACAAACACATTTCGAATATCCTGATGTTTCTCCATTAAGTCTCGTTTTACATTTTTCCCGATTCGATGCCCATCCTCTACAGTTATGTACGGGTCAACTGAAATCTTAATATCAACAATTTGATAGTGACCAGTTTCTCTAGCCCACAACTCATCAATTCGTAACACTCCCTCAACCTCCATAACTGTTTCACGCAACGGCAAGGCATCTTCTTCATGCAACACATGATCCATCGTTGAATGAATCGATTCCTTTAAAATATGGTAGGCCGTTTGTAATACAAGGAAGGATACAAAAATCCCAGCAATTGGATCAAGATACACGGTCCAAGCTACCCCCATTTTTTCCCCCAGGATAGCTCCACCAACACCAATTAACGCAGCAAACGAAGAATATACATCAGAGCGATGCTCCCAAGCATTCGCAATTAATGATTGGCTATTCAATTTCTTTCCTAAATGATACTTATATCGAAACATCCATTCTTTTATAGCCATCGAGCCTAATGCCGTCCATACCGCTAACATTCCGGGAGGCTCAAGCGGTTCATAAAGCGATTTATACGATGAATAAGCAATTTCAAAGCCCACAATAGCAAGTAAGATAGATACGATAATAGCTGAAATAGATTCTGCTTTTCCGTGCCCATACGGATGATCCTGATCAGGAGGTGCCTCCGCTGCGCGAAGCCCTATTAAAACAGCAACTGATCCAATTATATCAGATGCAGAATGAACAGCATCAGCTACCATCGCTCTCGAATCAGCTACCATGCCAACAAGTAATTTGACTAGTGCGAGCAACAGATTGCCAACAATACCTATCCATGCAGCAAACTGAGCCTTTGCCAAACGATTTTCCATCTGGTTTCCTCCTCTTGTATATATTGTATGTACTTTGAGAATGAAAAAAACCGCAGGGGACATCCCCCACGGTTTATTCTATCCAATTTAGTTCTCATTAGGAGTAGCTTTCAATGCTTTTTTCTTCATTTCACGTTCTTTCATGGATACCCAAATCTGTGCAGCGATAAAGATTGAGGAATACGTACCACTGATCAAACCGAAAATAAGAGCCAAGGAGAAGTTACGAATGCCTTCGCTACCAAAAATAGCAATCGCAGCAGCCGTAATGAACACGGTCAAAACAGTAAAGATAGAGCGGCGCATACTTTGCCACAAGCTCACGTTTACCATGTGCTCTAAGTCCTCAATGGTTTTTGTTTTCATTGTACGCATATTCTCACGGATACGGTCAAAGATAACAATCGTATCATTGATAGAATAACCCACGATCGTTAAAATCGCCGCAATAAACGTTAAATCAACTTCCAAACGGAACAAGGAGAACAACGCAATCGGGATAAAAGCATCATGTAAAATGGAGATAACGCAAGCAATCCCAAATAAGAATTGGAATCGAATGGCAATATAGACAACAATCCCGGCAGAAGCAACTAAAACAGCGATAATGGCTTTATTTACTAGCTCATTAGCAATCACAGGGTCAACCGTAGATTCCTGCTTCGTTACCTGATCACCGTATTTTGCTTTTACAGCGGCCTCAATCTCTTTTAATTTTTCTGGAGTGATGGTTTCTGTAAACGTTGTTGTTGCAAATTCTTTATTATTACCATACTTCGTTACATCTTTAAAATGAACATCAGGCATTACTTTTGTAATAATTTGTTGAACATCTGCTTCATTAAACTGTTTGTTAATAAATAGGTCCAAACGAGTACCTGCTGTGAAATCAACGCCTTTATTTAGACCAAACATTAGCATCGAAGCTAAACCTAGGACTAATAAGATACCTGAAAACCAATAGAATTTGTGTCGGTTTTTAACAATATCAAATTTAACAATATCTTTTTCCTTAGAGTTCACCGATTTCACTCTCCTTTACACCAAACCAGCGAGGCTTCTTAAACGCATTGGAACGAAGAAGCAACCATAGCAAAAAGCGAGAGCCAAACACGTTGGTAATCAAGCTTACAATAAGAGTCATTGCTAGGATAATCGCGAAACCTTGAATGGAGCTCGTCCCAAAGTAAAAGAGCACGACACACGCAATCAAGGTAGTAACATGTGAATCAATGATCGTAATCAATGAGCGACGTTCACCTGCACGGAAAGAAGACAGAATCGTTTTACCTGTCATAATTTCCTCTCGAATACGTTCATAGGTAATAATGTTAGCATCTACCGCCATACCTACGGCCAAAATAAAGCCGGCAATACCTGGTAACGTAAGCGTAGCATGCATCCATTGTAAAACTACTAAACATACGTAAATAAACGCTGTTAAAGTGATATTTGCAATCATACCAGGAACACGGTATACAAAAAGCATAAAGATAAAAATTAGTGCTCCACCGATATAGCCTGCGTTAATCGTCTTTTTCAAAGCAAGATCACCGAGGCTTGCTCCTACTGCCGTTACTTGCTTTTCAATTAATTTAGCTGGTAGTGAACCGGCATTTAACGTTTCTGCTAATTCACGTGCTTCTTCTTTTGTGTATTTACCCGTTATTTGCGCACTACCACCAGTAATAACCTGTTGAATCGTAGGATTTGTTAACAGGTTTTCATCTAAAAAGATGGCAACTGGTTTTCCTACATTGTTACGAGTTACTTCAGCAAACTTTTCCGGATTGGCAAACTTTAGAGTAACAAGCGGTTCGTTTAGCTCACCGTAGCCAACAGCTGCTCCACCAGGTGCTAGGTCTTGTCCACGCATCACAACTTCACCTGTCATGTCACGGAACGTCAATACGGCTGGTTTCCCGATCAATGTACGTAGCTTCTCAGGATCGGTAACCCCTGCTAATTTCACGCGTACGCGGTTAGGTTTCTCAATTGTTACCTCTGGTTCAGAAACCCCACCAATATTTACACGTTTTTCAATCATCTGAGCTGTTGCTGCAAGTAGTTCAGTGTTTGTTTTGTGTGTTGCATCAAGAGGTTCTACTTCATACAAAATTTCAAATCCGCCTCTTAAGTCAAGACCAAGTACGATATTACCCGCTACTTTTGTGGTAGTAGTGGCCATGAGCGTACCTAAGAGTCCGATCACCAGTAGGAAGAGAACAAATCTACTCCACTTTATCATCTAACATAATGCCCCTTTCCCAATGGATACCAAGCGTTCATACGCAAATATCCCAATTCAAAGAATCAATATGCCCATTATAGACTTGTAGAAAAATGCATGTCAAATTACCCCGTTATTTTTATACATATTAATCATTACATAGTTCATATATTTGCTAATTTTTAAGGAAAGGATATCGTTAACGAGACGATGTAGGGTGGGCCGTTCCTCTCCTTTGTAGGTTGATATGACACAATCCCATACCTCTTCAGGAGTAATGTTATCGTAGCCGAGAATCAAAAATTCCTCTGCTTTACTTTTACATAAAACTAACATTTCCTGATATTTTTCAACCTCGATAAAGCTCACCATATTCTCTCTATTTTCCATATTTCTACACCTCTTTACGTGACCTTAGTTGTTTTAAAATCTTTCTCCCACACATAAAATCTAGTCATGCCCTAGGTGGCACGTCCATATGGTAATAGTGTAGTCATTAAAGCTTACAGGTAAATGTTAAAGAGAAGGGGCTATCCCTATGAAAAAATCCTTTTTTTACGGTACCATGGTACTCATCGTAGCAGGCGCCATTACTAAGGTTCTCGGTTTCGCCCATCGCATTATTCTTTCCCGCTTGATTGGTGCAGAAGGTATGGGTCTGTATCAAATGATCGTCCCACTTCTCTACTTTCTGATTACCATTACTACATTTGGTCTGCCTGTTGCCATCGCTAAACAGGTTGCAGAAGCGGAAGCAGCCAAAGATCGCCAGCAGTCTAGAAGATTTTTATACTTGGCATTAGCTATTACAACTGGACTTAGCACGCTAGTCTCATTATTGTTAGCTGTTGGTGCTCGTTTTTTCACAGAATTGTTCTTTACGGACTCACGAACCCATTTGTTATTGCTGACAGCTTTACCTATCTTACCAATCGCTAGTATCTCGGCTGTCCTACGTGGTTATTTCCAGGGAAAACAAAATATGGTGCCAACAGCCCTCTCTCAATTAATTGAACAAGTAGTCCGTATTCTGATAGTGATAGGTATGACTATCACGCTTGCCCCTTACGGAATTCTTTTTGCTACCATTGGCGCAGTTGGTAGCATCTTATTGGGCGAGCTAGCTGGGCTTTTATACATGGTATGGAATTATAAAAAAAACAGGCGTGAACTGGGAGATCTGCTAAAGAGACCTGGATCACGAAGAGCATTGTTTCAAAAAAGCTCTCCAGCTATCAAGCAACTCTTACATGTATCCCTACCGGTCACGATGAGCCGCGTAGTAGGTTCTATTGCTTATGTGATGGAACCAATGCTTGTCCCCTATGCTCTCATACTAGCAGGGTATAAAACCATTCAGGCGACCTCCTTATATGGTCAATTTTCTGGAATGGCTGTTCCCCTGTTACTTTTCCCTACTTTTCTTACCTATTCGTTATCCATTTCAATGGTTCCTGCTGTAGCAGAAGCTGCTTTTGAGAAGAACAGCAGGCTAGTTCATCGCCGCATTTATCAAGCAATGCGGATCACGCTAGTCATTGGAGCTCCCTGTGCTGTTTTATTATATGTATTTGCCGAGCCTCTCTGTCAACTATTATACAAGCAAGCTGAGGTAGGATTATTATTAAAGCAATTAGCACCATTTTCCGTATTTTTGTTTTTCCAAGCTCCATTAGCTGCCGCTCTTCAGGGTTTAGATCAAGCACATGTTGTGTTCCGTAATACCCTGATTGGAACAATCGTCAAAATTGCATCGATGTTTCTACTGACATCTCGTCCTGAATTTGGAATTAATGGAGCGATCATTGCGCTAAATTTAAACATTACGTTAGTTACAATGCTCCATTTTGCTAGCCTTGTCAAAGGTATTGGTTTTACTATTCAGGTTGCCGAATTCGTAAAAATTGGCTTAGCTATGCTAGCTATCGGATATTGCAGTACGTATATGTCTGAGCACTGGTTCAAAGATACTGGTTTACTCCAAATGTTAATGATATGCTCTTCTGCTTCTATGTTTCTCTATATGATATTACTTGTTAGCATGAAGGTACTTGGTAAGCAAGATGTAGCACGCATTCCTTGGATTGGCGAGCAATTAAGCATGTTTTTCCCCCGCAGGTAATTATTTGCGGGGGTTTTGGGTTTTATTTACAAACAGCTTACCTTGTTCATCAATGCTACAAAACATAATCTCGTTCGCATGACGAATGCCTAGCTTTTTTAATTCCTGTTTGAGCCAAAACATATTTTTACCTATTTTATCCACAGCATCAACCTGCACTTCACCATCCATGATTAAGGGAATAGGAAAAACAACATTCAGGCCACGTGAGGATTTTTGAGGTTTCTTTTCTTGTAGACCTAAATCCTGCAAGGTAACAGGCGGCTTTTCTGGTTTCGTGAATACACTGACCTTTCCTGTCGTTTCCAATATGGCAAATTCAACATCAGCTAGGTTTTTTATATTTTCTTGACGTAAATGAATCAATAGGTCATCTAAGTTGAGTCGGTTTTTTTTCATCGCTTCTTCTCTTATTTCACCATTTGCAATCAAAACATCTGCTTCTCCGTTAACGAAATTCCTGATCTTTTTACTTTTCATAAACAAATACGCCATTCCAATTTCCAACAGCATAATAAGGATCATGGGCGAAAACATGTGCAGAAGTGGTTTATTAACCTGATCAATGGCAAGTACTGCCATTTCTGCCAGCATGATAGAAATAACAACATCAAACAAAGACATTTGCCCCAGTTCTCTTTTGCCCATCAGCCTCATGATGAGTAGGAGGAAAAAATAACTAAAGAGGGTACGCATAAGTATGGTTACTAGCTCCACGGTATAAGACCTCCCACATGTTCATCTACCTTATCTAGTAGTGTCCACGGGTACATCCTACCTTATGCGTCCCTCTCTTTTCCTTTCTGTTATAGCCATTTTTTCTTTTTAAAGACATAGAGCATCCATGACGTCAATAAAATCATTGAACCGAATGCGATGACAAACATGACAGGCTCTGCCTTATCCCCCATCCACCCAAAGGTGTTCATCCCAAAAATGCCTGTGATAAAGGTTAGTGGCAGAATCACAGTAGAAATAATGGTTAGGATACGTACTGTTTCGTTACTTCTGCCCGTAATAATCGTGTAATAAGTATCAAGTGCACCGTTTACTAAATCTCGAAATGTTTCTGTTGAGTCAACAATTCGTTCCAAGTGATCGGTTAAGTCAACATAGAACGGAACATTTTCCTCTGAGATGTCGAAGGAGTATCGACCGTTTACATTGGCAAAAATCCGCTTTTGTGGCAAGATCACTCGACGAATTAAAATCAATGTACGTTTTAACGCTAAGAATTCCTCCGTAATTTCTTCTGTTTGGTGCTCGTACATTTCATCCTCCAAATCATCAATACGAACACTTATACGGTCCATGATTGGAAAATATTCATCGGTAATCCCGTCAACAATTGCATACAACAAATAATCTGGTCCTCGATTTAAGAAGTAATTGCTTCGATGACATTGAGCTGCGATACGCCCAATCGTAATCATTGGTGATTTATGAATAGTAACAATGTAATTAGGACCAAGAAAAACATTAAGCTCTACTGTCGTAATCTCGGTGTCGCTTTCCTCATTATAACGTAATGCGTGAAAAACGAAAAAATAGTAGTCATCATATTTATCCACTTTCGCACGTGGGCTGACGTGCAAACAGTCCTCAATGGCCAATGGATGGAACTCAAAAATTTTCGCAATATAATGCAGTTCCTGATTCCCCACATCATACAGATCAATCCACAATAAATCCTCTGGAGATTTCAGCCATTTATCCTTAGTTGTTAAATCTACATCATGGATCATCTTTTGTTCGGAATGATTATAAAAATAGGTTTTTATCATCGGTATCCTCACCCCCGTCTTTTTCCCTTATCCATCATACGAAAATTCGCGACGATGTTCAATCAAGAGATGAATAAGCCTGTCAAGCCTCTCATATAGATGGTAGTAAGAAAGTGAATCATAAAGAGAGGATGGGATCGTGTTATGCGCAGTCATTCCGCCTCGGTGATGACGGGATTATTTCTAACGCTTGGCCTTGTCTTACTTGGTTCTATTTTTGCTGCATTACTTCTTTCCTTTACCAATGTAAAGGAAAGCTCACTACCCTACTTTAGCTATGTCATTAACATTTGTAGCTTGTTGATTGGCGGCTTTGTAACGGGGCGAAGATGCGGAGCAAGCGGCTGGTATTATGGAGGATTAACCGGTTTAGGCTATTTCTTTCTCGTCTTACTGATAGGGTTTTTAGGCTTTAATGCACCAATTAATCTTTCAACCTTATTGTATACTCTTTTTGCCTTTCTTATCGCAGGGATTGGTGGTGTTTTTGGTGTTAATACGTCCAATCGGCGATAACTTCGATCTGGTGAATTGCACAGGCTTGTTCTTTTGCAAAGGAAAAAGCTGTTAGCAATACGCTAACAGCTTTTTTGTGTTTATGATTTATTTCGTATCTTCTGCAGGTGCTTCCAATTCCTCTTTTTTCGTTTCCGCTACTTCTTTAGTAGGGTTAGAAACGGTAACAGAGTTTACTGCACCGCGGTCGAACGTCATGTGTACATTGTGTGAAACCTTCAAAATAAGTGTATCGTCAGTAATGTCTTGGATAGTGCCATGCAGTCCTCCAATTGTTACAACGCGATCCCCTTTTTTCATAGCTACCAACATAGCATTGCGCTCTTTATTACGTTTTTGTTGAGGGCGAATCAACAAAAAGTAAAAGATCACAAACATAATAATAATCGGCAACAATCCACCTAAACCTTGCATGGTTCATCCTCCTTAGTTCTTAGAAAGATCTATTTTCACCCAAACCATATTGGGCAAAAAACTGGTCCCTGAAATCTCCCAAACGATCTTCACGGATCGCTTGGCGCACTTTTTCCATCAATTTAATGAGGAAGTGCAGGTTGTGATGCGTAGTTAAACGTATACCAAAGGTCTCTTCAGCTTTGATCAAATGACGAATGTAAGCACGCGTATAATTTTTGCACGTGTAGCAATCGCAATTAGGGTCAAGTGGAGTAAAATCACGCGCAAATTTAGCATTGCGAACGACTAATCTTCCTTGGCTCGTCATGCATGTCCCATTTCGCGCTATACGAGTTGGTAACACACAGTCAAACATATCAATTCCACGAAGTGCACCCTCAATGAGAGCATCTGGAGAACCTACCCCCATTAAATAGCGAGGTTTATTATCCGGTAACAATGGAACTGTGTAATCTAGCACTTCATACATCAGCGGGAATGGTTCTCCTACGCTAAGTCCACCGATGGCATACCCTGGAAAATCCATCTGTACAAGATCACGTGCGCTTTGTTCCCGTAAATCCTGGAACATACCACCTTGTACAATCCCGAATAAAGCTTGATCGTCCTTACGCTCATGCGCATTCAAACAACGCTCTGCCCAACGGGTTGTTCTCTCCATCGATTTTTTCACATAATCGTACTCAGCTGGATACGGGGCACACTCATCAAAAGCCATCATGATATCGGCACCAAGTGCATTTTGAATTTGCATTGCCTCTTCAGGTCCAATAAACAGCTTTTCCCCATTTAAGTGAGAGCGAAAGGATACTCCCTCTTCTGTAATCTTACGTAAGTTGCTTAAACTAAATACCTGAAATCCACCACTATCTGTTAAAATAGCTCCGTTCCAGTTCATAAATTTATGCAAGCCACCTGCTTCTTTAACGATCTGGTGACCCGGACGCAAGAATAGATGATACGTATTACTCAAAATAATGTTAGCGCCCATCCCGCTGACTTCTTCTGGGGACATGGTTTTAACTGTGGCTTGAGTCCCAACCGGCATGAATGCTGGGGTTTCAAAAGTACCATGCGGGGTATGAACTCGTCCCAGTCGTGCGCCCGTCTGTTTGCACGTTTTAATTAATTCGTAGCGTACTGCCAAAGTATCTGCACTCCTCAATAACCAGATGTGAACACCATCTGTTTCTTAGCATGTTTTTCCTACGTCTTATCTATTATAAAAGGTCTTATCATGAATCACAAGAAAACGCATAAAAATTCTTTTATTTAATTAACATCGCATCTCCAAAGCTAAAGAAACGATACTTACGGACAATCGCATCCTGATAAGCACGAAGAACATTTTCACGTCCAGCCAAGGCACTAATAAGCATGACCAGGGTTGATTTAGGTAAATGGAAATTAGTAAGGAGCCCGTCAATAATCGCAAACTCATAACCAGGATACATAAAAATATCTGTCCAACCAGACTGAGCAACCAGCTTTCCACCATGTTCTTTTGCAATAGTCTCTAACGTTCTACAAGATGTAGTTCCAACAGCAATGACTCGCTTACCTGCTTCTTTTGCACTATTGATCAAATCAGCCATTTCCTGTGTTAATTGATAATGCTCCGCATGCATAACGTGCTCTTCAATTACATCTGCTTCTACAGGACGGAATGTTCCTAATCCAACGTGTAAAGTAACATAGGCTACTTTAATTCCTTTTTCCTGAAGCTGTTTCAAATAATCTTGCGTAAAATGTAAGCCCGCTGTCGGTGCTGCAGCAGATCCTAACTCTTTAGAGTAAACAGTCTGATACCGTTCTCGATCGTCTAATTGTTCATGAATATATGGTGGCAAAGGCATTGAACCTAATCGATCTAAAATCTCATAGAAAATTCCCTCGTAAGAAAATCGAACAATGCGGCCTCCTGTTGGTGTAATCTCCTCACAGACACAGCGAAGCATACCATCACCAAACTCTATCTCAGCTCCTACTTTAAATCGCTTCCCTGGACGTGCCAAGGTTTCCCAACGATCATCACCTAGCGATTTAAGTAACAGAATCTCAATTTTAGCCCCTGTCTCACTTTTTACGCCAATCAAACGGGCGGGCAACACGCGACTGTCGTTTACAACCAGCACGTCCCCCGCTTCTAAATACGTAATTAAATCCGTAAACTGCTGATGAGTTACTTCACCTGTTTGTTTATCAAGAACAAGCAAGCGAGACCCTGTGCGATCCTCTAGTGGATGCTGGGCAATCAACTCTTCTGGCAGATCAAAATCAAATAAAGTTACATCCACGTTTCTCTAATCTCCTTTTTCGCAATTCATTGCTGTTAGATATCCTACTAAGACTCCGAGGGCATTGGGAGTTGAAAATGCGTGTAACAAGCTGGTGTCGCAATACGTCCACGCGGTGTTCGCTGAATGAACCCAATTTGTAGCAAATAAGGCTCACATACATCTTCAATCGTTTGAGATTCTTCTCCAATGGTAGCTGCAATAGTATCCAATCCTACTGGTCCGCCTGCAAATTTTTCAATGATGGCAAGAAGTAATTTATGATCAATATGATCTAATCCGCAAGCATCCACTTGAAGCCTTACTAAAGCTTCATGTGCAATTTCTTGTGTAATAATCCCTTCACCCTGAACTTGAGCAAAATCCCGGACACGTTTTAATAAACGATTGGCGATACGCGGTGTACCTCGCGAACGTTTGGAAATTTCCAGGGCTCCACCTTCTTGCATACCGATCTGTAGTATGTCTGCTGCACGCGAAACAATGAAAGCTAATTCTTCAATTGTATAGAATTCTAAACGATTAACGACCCCAAATCGATCACGTAGTGGAGATGAAAGTAGTCCCGCACGCGTCGTAGCTCCTATCAATGTGAAGGGAGGTAGATCAAGGCGGACATTGCGAGCACTTGGCCCTTTTCCGATGATGATATCTAGAGCAAAATCCTCCATCGCTGGATACAAGACTTCTTCTACACTGCGATTGAGTCTATGTATCTCGTCAATAAACAGTACATCCCCTTCTTGTAGATTCGTAAGGATGGCAGCTAAATCACCTGGTCGTTCAATGGCTGGTCCAGAGGTTGTTTTTAAGTTAACACCTAGTTCATTAGCTATAATCTGGGATAAAGTTGTCTTTCCTAAACCTGGAGGTCCATATAATAGTACATGGTCCAACGCCTCTTTGCGCATTTTAGCAGCTTCGATAAAGACCTTTAAATTCTCCTTTACCTGCTTTTGCCCGATGTATTCGGATAAGAAGCGAGGACGCAAACTAAATTCGTTAGCATCTTCTTCCCACTGCATGTGGGTCGTAATAATCCGATTATCGTCCATCTTTTATCCCCTCATAAAGAGCGCAAGCCCCTGTTTAATCAATTGTTCTACACTGGCCCCAGCCTTCGCTGATTCCAACAATTTAGGACGAATCCCTTGAGTTTCGTTGTCTGAATAACCTAAAGCCATCAATGCCTGCATGGCTTCTTCTAACGCAGCCATGTCGGAATTTCCCTTCACCAATAAAGATTCTGGTGCAGACGTAACCAGCATAGATGGTGTAAATCCCTTCAACTTATCTTTCAAATCTAAGATCATGCGCTGAGCTGTCTTTTTCCCAATACCAGGAAACTTCGTTAAGTAGGTCACATTCTCTTGTTGAACAGCGGAGACAATTTGGTCAGGTGTAGCCCCAGCTAATATAGCCAAGGCTCCTTTTGGTCCGATGCCATTCACATCAAGTAATCGGCGATATAAATCACGTTCGTCTCTAGTTGCAAATCCATACAAATGAATCGCATCTTCACGTACATGGTAATGAGTAAATAAGCGGCAAGATTTCCCTTCATCTTTCACAAAATAATAAGGATTAGGACAAAAAACACGGTAACCTAGCCCACCTGCTTGCACTACAACGTATTCCGTATCTATATAAGAGACAATTCCCTCTACAAAATCAATCATTTCTTTGCACCTTCCGATATATCATAATACGTGCGGCTTTGAGCATGAGTAATCGCTACACCCAATGCGTCCGCTACGTCATCCGGTTTTGGTACTTCCTTTAACTTCAATAACATCCGTACCATTTCTTGAATTTGTTTTTTCTCAGCTCCACCGTAGCCAGTTACCGCTTGCTTGATTTGCATCGGTGTGTATTCAAAAACCGGGACTCCTTTTTGCTCAGCAGCTAAAATAATGACACCACGAGCCTGCCCTACAGTAAAAGCAGTAGTCACATTTCGATTAAAAAATAATTTTTCTATGCCCATTTCATCAGGCTGATACGTATCTAAAAGCTCGATGGTAGCATCATACACTTGGCGCAAGCGTAGGGGCACAGGTGTATGAGCTTCTGTCTGTATGCTACCATACTGCACAGGCTTTAAGGAACTTCCTTCTTTATCTATAAATCCAAACCCGACAATTGCAATCCCCGGGTCAATTCCAACTATCCGCATTACATTCTCTCCGCTTCTTCCTGTCTTCCTCTAACTGTAACACAAACCAGACAGATTGCGAACATGCATTTCCGTTGAAAGTTTGATAACCCAATCCGAAAAAACAATCGAACCCTAACATTTTTAAAACCATTTCTTCATCATTTTACGATTATTTTTCTCAAGTTTAATCTGTTGATTGATAAGGCCAACGCAAAGGCCAACACAGAAAAAGCCTGCTGAGATTTTCTCAACAGGCTTTCCTGCCTCGTTCAAAAACGTGGGACGGCCAATTAATGTTTGTTCATACCAAGTTCATCTGCTGCGTCATGTAGCATGTGAGCGTAATCGTCCACTTCATTCTGCATTTGCTTTTCGATATTATTTATTCTTCGATAATCCAATTTGTTATGACCTTGGTTAAGCTGAACATACAAGCGTTGGTGGAACTGGTCTTTGTAGCTTCCTCCAGGCATTGAAGACATACAAGAACTCCTCCTTCACATGGCCGTCCCCTACAGTATGCGATGTTAATGATTGTGGTATGTATCCCGATTTTACCTATTCCGTTCATTCGTAAAGGACGACAAGCTTTGAATGAAATGGATAACTGGAAGCATCCTATGGCTATAATCATTTGATTTGTTATCTCAAAGGGGGCTATGTTATGAAAAAGAAATCCTTTTCAAGTCTCTATTTTCTGCTAATCTGCTTTTGTTTGCTATTCTCCCCCTCCACTGTTTTTGGAAAACATCATGCGTACGTAAGAGAAACAGATAAACTCGCTCCCTTTGCTCCGGGTTCCTTGCCTCAGGGGGGTTGACCATCATTGTCAAAACTTCTGTAGATGCTACTTTCCAATCCAAACTGACAGTAACAGGTCGGGAAAAATGGGGACAACTAATTGAAGCTAGGCCACGCATTTCAAGCTCTGAACCGGAATTTATTCGAGCCATAATCTATACGGAGAAAAATCGTTATCTATATAGTGACGAGCAACGTCTATTTGAACAGGCTTCATTTCAAGAAGTACTATTAACGAACCCGTTACGTAAACACCTTGAAAAATGGGTTTCTTTAACAGAACAGAAGCATTATGGTACCTTATCTGGGTGGAATGAGGTGCAACGAAACTTTAAGCGTATGTCATACGGAACTGTCACAGATATTGAATCAGGTGAACAATTCCGTGTACAACGTCGTGCTGGTAGTGATCATGCCGACGTACAACCTTTAACGAAACAAGATACTTTCATTATGAAGAGGATATATCAAGGAAAATGGAGCTGGAAAAGGCGCGCCATTTTACTAACTATCAACGGACAGCATTACGCAGCTTCTATGCACGGGATGCCTCACGGTGGTGATGGAATTGCTGGAAATCAATTTAACGGGCATTTTTGTATTCATTTCCTAGGTAGCTCTACTCATAAGCGTCCCGAACCGGATGCTGGCCACCAATTTATGATTCGAAAAGCGGCTGGAACACTCTATTCTGCCTTGCGGGAGGCTAGTCCTCTCCAAATTATTGATTACTATCTCACTTGCTTGCGAGAAGAAGAGCCTCTTGCTTCTTTTTTGGTTGCTGGATCACCAAGCTCTCTGGCATCCATGAATGATCCAGTGTATGTTCGTGAACCGTTGCACCCACTTTTAGATAAGATGACAACAGAAGAGCAAACCAGCGATATGTTCTCGGTCACCATCCCTGTGCAACTCTCCTATACAGAAAAAGGGAAGAACTATCAAAGAGTCTGTTATTTTACGTTAGTTAGAGGCTCTCAATGGGATCGTTGGAGAATTGCTGAAATGGAGCTTGTTGGAGAGTAACAGGAAAACGGCCATTAAAAAGGATGTTCCAAAGCAAGCTTGCTTTTCGGAACATCCCTTTTTATCTTCTAAACCTGCAATTGTCGATTCACTTACGCAGACACTGTTTCTGAGGTTGTCTGAGAAGAGCTTTTAACTACCTTGTCATTTCGAGACAAGCAGATATTTAATACAATCGCAGTTAGCGAGCCTGTAACGATCCCGTTTTGCATAATCATCTTCGCCATACCTGGTAGCTGATCAAACATTTGTGGTACCACTGCGGAACCTAAACCTACCGCTATACTACAAGCTGCAATTAACAGATTTTCATTTTTGGATAGATCAACACTAGATAAAATATTAATACCTGATGCCACTACCATACCGAACATAGCGATCATAGCCCCACCTAGTACAGCATCAGGAATAACTGTTGTAAGTGCAGCCAATTTTGGTAGCATTCCCAATGCAACTAGGATTACACCGGCACCCATAATGGCTTCCCGCCCTTTGATACCCGTCAGGGAAAGCAAACCCACATTTTGTGAGAAAGCAGTATACGGAAAGGCGTTAAAAACGCCACCCATTGTAATGGCAAGACCTTCTGCACGTAAGCCCTTTACCACTGTTTTGGATTCAATCTTGGTGTCAGTTACTTTACCGACTGCAAAATAGACACCGGTAGATTCCACCATACTGATCATATTTACTATTATCATAGTTAGGATTGCCATTATATCAAAGCGAGGCGTACCGAAATAGAATGGTTGTACAATGCTAATCCAGGAAGCAGTCCACACATGTGAGAAATCAACCATGCCCAAGAAAAAGGCAATCATTGTGCCGGTCACAAGTCCAACCAATACGGCAATCGATCGGATAAATCCAGTAAAAAAGCGATTAAACAACAAGATTAATAGCAAGGTTACAAGAGCTAGAAGTAAATTAGTAGGTGAACCAAAAGAAGCATTCCCTTCCCCACCAGCCGCATTCTTCATCGCAACAGGAATTAAGGATAAACCAATGATAGTGACAACTGAGCCTGTAACCACCGTTGGAAAAAAGCGTAGCATTTTACCAAATAAAGGCGCAAACAAAAATACAAAAATACCAGATACAATAATAGCTCCATATGCGGTTGTTAAGCTGTTACCAGCTGAAAGTGACACGGCAATAATGGGTCCTACCGCTGTAAATGTACATCCCAGCATGACGGGAAGCCCCGATCCAATGTACCTCCCCCCATACACTTGAAGCAAGGTAGCAAGTCCACTAGTGAAGAGGTCCGCCGCGATTAGATATGCCATCTGTTGTGGCGTTAATCCTAATTCTTTACCGATAATGAGCGGAACAATAACAGCTCCCGCATACATCGCTAGAACCTGTTGAAAGCCCAAGGTAAAAATCTTTTGCTTGCTTAACATTGTGCTCTACCTCTCCCTTTTTGCCTTACGATTTGCATGCACCGATTTCCTCGATGAATTCAATACCTGTTTCAGGCGACATCGATTTGATTCGAGCTAACGAATGAATAGCAATCCCTCTGTCTTCCAGCAAACCTCGGCCTTCTTGGAAGCTTTTTTCTATGACAGCACCTACGCCTACTAACTCGGCACCAGCTTCTTTTACAATGTCGCATAACCCTACTAGAGCAGCTCCCGTAGCCAAGAAATCATCTACGATTAGTACACGCTCACCAGGCTTTAAATAGGCTTTAGCCACACTAATTTGGTATGTTTCTTTGCGTGTGAAAGAATGCACAGATGCCGTATACACATCATCCGATTGCGTAATTGCTTTTTTCTTTTTCGCATACACAAAAGGGACTTGTAGCGCAAAGCCCGTTGCCATTGCAAATTGGATCCCACTCGCCTCGATTGTTAAAACCTTCGTAATCTTTTCTTTAGCAAAGCGCTTTGCAAATTCTTCTCCGATCAGCATGGCTAATTTTGAATCCACCTGATGATTTAAAAAAGCATCTACCTTTAATACCGTATCAGACAATACGTTTCCATCCTGACAAATTCTTTCCTGTAATACCTTCATGAGTAGCTAAAAGCCCCTTTCCACATTTCAACAGAGTTAATTTAAAAAACAAAAAAACCCAAAAGGACAAGGCACTTGAATAACAACGTTCAAGTGAAACCTGTCCTTCTGGGTTTTTATCCCTTAGGTGTAGCTTTGTAATACATAACAAAGCTTGCATCGCTTGGACCAGTCCTTTTGTCAAAAAACGAGCGACAAAAACGGAACCCTAGATGCACTTTCACTCGTAGTCAGATGAGATTATCGGTCATCTGGTAGAAACTTATGGGCCATATCCCCAAGAATTATACGAGTCATTTGAAATTGAATAGGTACACTGTAACATACCCACTATTTTTCGACAAGCAGTAAACACATCTAGCTCTTCAACATATTTTCCCATTATAAAATAGGAAGCGATTTCATAGAATAGAATCGTTCACCTGCTCTTATCCTCGTAACATTCGAACAAATTGATATTCAACAAAAACAACCCGCTCTTCTGATATACCTGCATACAGAGAAGCTGGTTGTTTTTTGTTGATAGATAATTAGCGATCTTTTGATTACTGAGGTTCAATCTGTCGTTGAAATTCGCTAAAAGTAGATAAAATACTGTTATATTCAGCAAGATCATGTACACGAATACCTTTATATAAGTGTCCAATCTCTTCTTTAGAAAGGCTCGCTTTCATACTGTCCGTATTAATTCGATAGAAGGTTTGAATCACTTTCTGATAGTCTGGTAAACCTTCAAAAAAAGTTAAAAAACCGTCGGGAGACAAGCCAAAGTAACCATTTTCTTTACAAATAGGAGCAAGATCATTCTCTTCTTTATGCAACACAATATAATCTGGATGAACCGAGACCAGCTCCCATCCGGCATACGGTTTCAATATTTGCTCTAACGTATTTTCTCTTACTTCTTTTTTCTCCTCACCTTTTACTCCACATACGTACGTACGAGTTAAGACGACCTGTCTTGGCATGGAGAATACAGGGACGCTTTCTTCCCCTTTAATCTGAGATGATATCCTACTTTTATCTACTTGATTGGTAAGCTTCATTTCAAGACGTGAAGCCCAGAACCCCAGTACTAACCCTACTGTTAACATAAGAAACAACATTAGCCATTTCCACTTCAGTTTTGCTGGGCGCAATGATTTGAGCATAGCAGAAAAACCCCTTCAGATGGCGTTTTCTCCTATTATTCTCCATCTCTAACGAGTTTTATACAATTATAGATTACTGAATAAATACCGAACATTAGTACAAGATAGAAGATCATAATTCGTTATTTTTGTTAATGTAAGCGTTTTTTATGTTGTCCACTTCGCATTTTACTCGTGAAATCTTCGTAAATTTTGTGTTACTCCCCCCAAATTGTCTGTCGAAATTTAAAAACTTGTGATATGATCGAACTTGTCCAATTCTCAACATTTATAATATTTTAAGGGGGCTTTTCACTTGAAGAAGACACATCTAAACAGTGTGCTAGCTACCTCAATGGTGCTAAGTATGTTTGCTCTTCCTACAGCTCATGTAGGCGCAGAAGGAGAAAGCATTATTAAATTACGTTTAATGGAAACAACAGATATCCATACAAACGTAGTGAACTATGACTACTATAAGGATGCTCCAACTGACCAATTTGGTCTAGCTAAAACAGCTACCTTGATCAAAAACGCACGTGGTGAAGTTACGAACAGTGTTTTGTTTGACAATGGTGACTTGATTCAAGGAAATCCACTTGGCGATTTCATTCATGAAAAAGGATTGAAAGACGGAGAGGTTCATCCAATTTACAAAGCGATGAATCTACTTGATTATGAAGTAGGTAACATCGGTAACCATGAATTCAACTTTGGCCTTGACTATCTACAAGCTTCACTTAAAGGCGCAAAATTTCCATATGTAAATGCTAATATCTATATCGACGACAAAGATAACAATCCTGATAACGATAAAAACTACTTCACTCCTTACCACATCTTTGAAAAGAAGGTAAAAGATGAGAGCGGGAAAGAAGTTACAATTAAAATCGGTGCAATCGGATTTACTCCTCCACAAGTAACTGCTTGGGACAAGGGTCACTTAGAAGGTAAAGTAATTGCTAAAGATATCATTGAAACTGCAAAAAAATTCGTTCCACAAATGAAAAAAGAAGGCGCAGACATCATTGTTGCAATTCCTCACTCTGGATTTGAAAAGGCTCCAGCAAAAGGAAATGACGAAAATGCCGTTTACTACCTAAGTAAAGTAGAGGGCATTGATGCTATCCTGTTTGGTCATGCTCATAAGCTGTTCCCTAGCAAAGATTTTGATGGGATTGAAGGCGTTGACACAACAAAAGGTACTATCAATGGTGTTCCATCTGTTATGCCAGGCTTCTGGGGCGATCATCTAGGTGTTATCGACCTAACTCTTAAGCAAGTAGATGGAAAATGGCAAGTGATTGATTCTACAACCGAAGCACGTCCAATTTATGATGTTGCTACCAAAAAAGCTCTTGTAGAAGCTGACAAAGATATTCTTAATGCTGTAAAAGAAGACCATGAAGACACTTTGGGCTATGTTCGTGGACCGGTTGGGGAAACCAAAGCTTCCATCAACAGTTTCTTTGCATTAGTTAATGACGATCCATCTGTCCAAATCGTTTCAAATGCGCAAAGATGGTGGGCAGAAAAAGCAACACAAGGCACAGAATTCGAAGGAACTCCAATCTTGTCTGCAGCTGCACCATTTAAAGCAGGTGGACGTAACGGTGCTGAATACTATACAGACATCCAGTCTGGTACTATTGCTGTTAAAAACGTCTCAGATCTATATATCTATCCAAATACAATTAAAGCTGTTTTAATCGACGGTAGCCAAGTAAAAGAATGGTTGGAGCGTTCTGCTGGACAATTTAATCAGATCGATCCAAACAAAAAAGAAGAGCAAGCATTAGTTAATGATGCTTTCCCAACTTATAACTTTGATACGTTGGATGGAGTAGAGTATCAATTCGATCTGACTCAGCCTTCCCGTTACGATATCAAAGGTACTTTGGTTAATGAAAAGGCTAATCGCGTAATTAACCTACAATATAACGGTAAACCTATCGATCCTAAGCAAAAATTCATCGTGGTAACAAACAACTATCGTGCTTTCGGTGGTGGTAATTTCCCTGGCATCGACGGTTCTAATGTAATTATCGATTCCCCAGATGAAAATCGTGAAGTATTAATTAACTACATTAAAGCTCAAAAATCCTTTAATCCAACAGCTGATGGAAACTGGGGTTTTGCACCAATCAAAGGCGACGTAAAAGTAACGCTAACATCTTCTCCTAAAGCAAAAGAAGTTGCTGAAAAGCTTGGATACATCAAACATATTGGTGAAGGTGAAAACGGTTTTGCTAACTACAGCATTGACCTTTCTACAACAACTCAAAAAGTAGCTGAATCTGCGGATACTTCTAAAGAAGACGTGAAAAAAGAAGAGCCTAAGAAAGAAGATGCTTCTAAAGAAGAAGAAGTGAAGAAAGAAGAGCCTAAGAAGGAAGACGCTTCTAAAGAAGAAGAAGTGAAGAAAGAAGAGCCTAAGAAAGAAGACGCTTCTAAAGAAGAAGTGAAAAAAGAAGAACCTAAGAAGGAAGACGCTTCTAAAGAAGAAGAAGTGAAAAAAGAAGAACCTAAGAAGGAAGACGCTTCTAAAGAAGAAGTGAAAAAAGAAGAACCTAAGAAGGAAGACGCTTCTAAAGAAGAAGTGAAAAAAGAAGAACCTAAGAAGGAAGACGCTTCTAAAGAAGAAGTGAAAAAAGAAGAACCTAAGAAAAACTCAAATAAGCTGGTTGCTGTTCGCGCAACGGCTGAAGGCCTAGGCATTCAAGTAGCCTACGATAATAAAACAAGAAGCGTTACTTTGACTAAAGGTGATGCCAAACTTGTTTATGTACTTGGTGCTTCAGAAGTAATTGTTAATGGTAAAGCCGTAGAAACAAATTCTGACATCGTGAAAAACCGCCTATTCCTACCAGTTGGTCTTTTGGAGGAAACTTTCGGGGTAACAATTAAATAATTAGATTAAAAAAGAGAAAGGGACTCCCTTTCTCTTTTTTAATAAAGCCAAAAACGTCTATATTAGATCAAAAATAAAAGGAGAGAAAGATCCTCTCCTCCTACTCTATACGTATAAATTTCTCAAACATTGACTCCATCGTCTCAGTTGCCACTCTGAATGGACCGTATTGTTTATGTTCCTGAGTAATCTGCCAAATTGCTTCATGAACATATTCAGGATAATCGGTAATAACCCCATCAACCCCCATTTTTAAGAAGGTATAAATGGATTCATAGCTATTGGCAGTCCATACATAAACCGCTTTATTTAATGACTTGGCTTCTTTCAATACAGACTTGTTCAGCATGTATTCCTCCATTACGAAAAAATCACCTGGTAAGTCTTTTAACCCTGTTCGATTAGCAAATAATACAAACCCTACTTGTAAATTCGGATTGGTTCTCTTTACGTTATACACCACTGTATCATGCAAGGACTGAATAACACATTCCGTTTCAAATTTATTTTCTTTCAATATGCGTAGCAGGCTAGTGATAACATCCTTTTCCTGCTCGTACCCATGTAGTTTTACTTCTATGTTTAATTTTATTTTATTCTTAGCAAATTTGATGACTTCGTCTAATGTACTAATCTTTCCACTATATCTTCCTTGTTGCAGTGTGACTTCTCTTAATTCAGCTAATGTCATCTCATAAACATGTTTATTTATGCCTGCAAGCCGAGACAAATTAATATCATGTATAACAACGAGTTGTTTATCTTTCGTCTGTAAAATATCAATCTCTGCATAGTCAGCATGCGCGTCAATAGCTCCTTGTATGGCTTCCAGTGTATTTTCTACCCCTTTTTCCGTAGCACCTCGATGTGCCATGGTTATTGGTTTATGCTCGAAAGCAGGAAACACATACAAAAAGTTAACGACAGCTATAATAACCACACTCACGATAGCCATGTAGCTAATGAGTAATTTGTACTTATGTCTTTTTACAAATGTAGGATGTTTATCTGGGCAGACATGAGGATCATCCATTACTCGAATTTCTTCCTCACCAGCTTTACGAATATAAAACCAAGTCATAATGGATAGCATTAATGGTGTCAAAAAAATGGCAAAGATATAGATGAGATGTGTATATGCTATCGCTCCTAAAGCAGCCAAGTAGCTATTGCTTGTTGATGTAGAAAGTCGGTACAATAGTTCAGAAACCCCATCTACAGATAAAAACAATAAGAAAAGCCCCGCAATGGTAAAAAGGGCTACAATAACAATACGCCCTAAATTCTTTTTGACAATTTCCCCACTCTTTTTAGCCGCTCTCCAAAAGCTTTTCTCCTCAAGCACTATAATCGGTAAAGCAAACATCCAACGAATGTTAATACAAAATACTAATAAAAGCACACCGATATACAGATAAACACCATATTCCATTTTAAATAATTCGCCTGTGATAAAATTAGGGATAGCTAATGTCGGAAGTAAAGTGCTACTGACCCCTAACTTCATTAAAGGACGCAATAACAATAGATAGAGGGCAAAAACAGGCAAAGAAAAAGTAAAAAGTGCTTGCAATGGTGACAACGCCTTACGTAACACAAAACGTAAATGCACTTTCTGTTCTTTACCCGCGTAATAGATCAGTAGGATTAATACAGCAAATTCATAAAAAATGATCAAAACAGAAAATATCATCAACAGCACACTGGCTAATATTCCATACTCAGTAAGAAAAAAGTACAAGAGATTCTCATTTGCAGCATAGGTATACCCACTCTGTTGAATTAAGTTTTTCAAAACTACTGATAAGAATGGAATTACAATTATGATAGTAAATAAACGGTACATAATTTCAAACAACAAGATATTCCAAAAAGAATACTTCAACGTCTTCCAAGCGTATTTAAATAAATTCATCCAGTCTTCTCCTTACAACTCACCATCTTTATCTTTTATGTTAACCTCTATGATTGATCATTTCGATATGAAATCATGCTTATAATTATAGGATAAAATTTATTTATAAGTAAAGTTTTACTAGAATTGATAACTGCTTTAATGAAAACTACATGTTTTTCTTTCAGTGAAATCAGTAATTTTAGACTGCTAGAGCTATTTTCGTTCATAAATGATCATGAAGTGCCATTTTGAACAAAAAAGAGCGACCTGTGTCGCCCCTTTATTAAAAATAGCTTTCTTTAAAGAACCTTCTACGTTCACGTTTTAATTTTCGCTCCAGTTGCAATAGGTGCGTGACACTTTTTATTCGGTAGCCTGGGAGCTTATTATAGATACCTGTAATCTCACGCAAGGGATTATCTGGGTAACGGAGTAAATGATGAATAATTTGAATTTCATCATCAGATAGATGCTTAATCTTGTGATAAGATTCGATTGCCTGATGATAAACACGCTTATCGTACTCATGCAAAAACAGCATGCGACTTGCTATCTGAACTATATCTACAATCTGCATATCAGGAGCTACGGTATCTAGATCAATTAAGTAACAACTGCCCGATTCCTTAATTAAAAAGTTGTGACTAGCTACATCTCGATGGGCTAAGGTGCCATAATAATGGGCCTGCTCCATCTGTTGGCTAATTGGCATTTGATAAGCTACCTGTATTACTTCCTGACCTTCTCTCTTAATCTCTTTAGCCATGCTTTGAACCATAACTTCAAAACGATTTTGTGGACCACGTAAAGAAATTCGTTTTGAGATACGCTGAAATTGTTCCAGTCTCCTCTCCCATTTCTCTAAAAGAGGCGGTTTCCTAATTTCCATCTCGGACAAAAAAGGGGAAGTGGGAAATCCCTCCGCAGTTAGATGAAACCTCGCCAATGCAGTCGCTGATTTTTTAATATCTCCTACATTCGTATAAGTAGCATCTCTACCATTTATTTCCTTCATCACAGTGTAGAATCGTTCTCCAATCGGTTGCACTTTTTGTCCATAGGAGTTCGCTACGTATTTCACGGTATTATAAAAACCTTGTTCTTGTAGTACGTCAGCTAAATGTGTAACCCATAAGGCCTTCTCTTCTTCCACATACCCTTTGACAATCCATGCCCCTCGATCGGTGCGAACAGAAAAAACGCTCCGTTGTGGTTTAATTCCATATATTTGGCAGCGAAACGCTTTTTCTAACGCTTTCAAAAAGTTGGCATCCATTTCTACTGTTTACCTTCAGCAGGACGTAAACGAAGATTCTTCATGACCTTTATCCCATTTAGGCCACATTTCGGGACGCGGTAAACTGGGATTGGCAGGCATGTGATGGGTGTGATGTCCATACATATGTGAAGAAGAATGTGGGTATGGCTGGACTTGCGGGCATGGTTCGACCTGCGGGTACGGCTTCATTTGTGGGTATGGCGTAGCCTCCGGATACGGCTTCATTTGCGGATATGGTCGCATTTTGGGTGCCGGATATGGCCGGGGCATTGGAGTCACTGGATAAACAGGTGGATAAGGATGAATCGGTTGATGGTACCCTGGGTAAGGATGAGCAGGCTTATGTTCTGAAGTACAATCATACTCTCCCCATTTATAAGTATTGGAAGCACTACTTTCATGACATGAGTAGCTATCTTCTCCTTTTGGTCGATGATGCGGCTGACCGCTATGCTCCGTGCAGCTAGTGCTAGAAGGACTTGGACTCGTAGTCTGATCTGGGCAATGTGGGCTAGAAGTAGTTGAAGAATAGTCTGGATAACTTGGTTGAACATAAGGTGGGCAAGGTGGGCAAGCTGGGCAAGGTGGGCAAGGTGGGCAAGGTATTACAACTGGTGGATACATTGGAATGCATGTTGGTGGTGAAATAGGTACTTGATACATAGGTGGATGTGGTAATGGCATCGGTCTTTGTATTGGCGGCTGTATCGGTGGCAGTGGCTGTGGTTGTAACGGTGGCTGCGGCATCCTTCTTGGCATTTCTTTCTTTGGTGGGAACGGCATAGGCTTTGGTACAGGAACTGGTTTTGGTACAGGAATTGGTTTTGGTACAGGGATTGGCTTTGGTACAGGGACTGGTTTTGGTACAGGGATTGGTATTGGAATTGGAATTGGTCGCTTTGGCATCTCTTTTAAAGGTGGGATCGGTAATCTTCTCGGTCTTTCCTTAGGAGGAACTGGCATTACTGGTGGCTGTTCTTGTTTCGGTGCAGGTACAGGTGCAACAGGAGGTGGCACAATTTCTTCTGGCTGTGGTATAACTGGAGACTCCATCATCTCTGGTGATTCATAGGCTGGAGGTATCGGCATCTCCTTTCTTGGCACATGGGGTACTGGTCTTTCTTTCATCGGTCTTTCCTTTTCAGGTCTCTGTTCCATTCCTGGTCTTCTAGGCATACCAGTTGGAATTTTTACTTTCATACCAGGCATAATTTTATCCGGATTTTTTATTGTTGATTTATTTAGGTTCAATAGTTCCTGAAAGTCGACACCATATTTCTTAGCGATTTTCCACATGGTGTCCCCTTTTTGTACGATATGGATCTTCACAATTGCCTCTCCTCTCATACTTGAGTCCCTACCATGTTATGCGCCTCTAGGCGTTTTGCTCCTGTGCAATTTACCTCATAAAAAAACAGAGCCACGACAATATTCTGGCTCTGTCTCATTTATTTTTTGATTTTTCCCTTATTCGTATACTTTAACACCGTCTTCTTGGACATAACGACGGAATTCTTCCAATAATTGTTTCGTAACAGGACCCGGTTTTCCATCACGAATGATCCGTGCATCCACCTCAGATACTGAGATCACCTCTGCTGCTGTTCCTGTCAGGAATACTTCATCAGCGATATAGACATCATGACGAGTGAAAGGTTCTTCTTTAATCACATAACCTAGTTCCCTAGCGATATCCATAATCGCTTGACGTGTAATTCCATCCAATGCCCCTAAGTATGTAGGAGGAGTATAAATGACACCTTTTTTTACAAGAAAAATATTATCACCGGAACCTTCTGTTACATAGCCTTCACTATTAAGCATTAACGCTTCACTAACACCAGCCATGCTAGCTTCCATACGAACCATCACGTTGTTCAAATAGTTCAAGGATTTGATCTTTGGATTCAATGCGTCTGGTTTGTTTCGTCGTGTTGGAACTGTCACAATTTTTAATCCAGTCTCATATAATTCTTGCGGAAAGAGTCGCAGTTGTTCAACAATAATAACAATATTTGCCTTCTTACAGCTCCGAGGATCAAGACCTAAATCCCCATCGCCGCGCGAGATCACAAGACGTATATAGGCATCACGCAGTTCATTTTTTCTAACGGTTTCGACTACGGCATCCATCATTTCTTCAATCTTCATTGGAATAACGAGCATGATGGATAGTGCGGATTCATATAAACGTTCGATATGCTCTTGCAGGCGGAATACATTACCATTATAAACACGAATGCCTTCAAAAATTCCATCGCCATACAAGAAGCCATGATCATAGACAGAAATTTTCGCATTTTCTTTTTCTACAAATTTACCGTTTAAGTAGATCAACTGCTGCGTCATGCTACCTTCACCCTTTTTTCTAACGTTTTTGAATAGTATAAATCTACAAACAGCATAGCGTCAATTCTTTTCACCTATACCCCTATAGGCAAACACGGGATAGCTACCCAGCACACGAACCTGACACCCTAATGCTTCTATCTCCGCAAAAGCACCCGGCATTAAAACTGAATCCATACTCTGTACAATATCCAATACAAAATGATAGCTACCCAGACCTTTTTTCGTAGGCCGTGACTCAATGCGAGACAAATTCAATTTACGCCAGGCGAATGCTGCCAATACCTGATATAGTGCACCTGAATAATCTTCTGGTAATGTGACCAAAATAGTTGTTTTGTACTTATCAGATACAGGTAAATCTAACTGACTTTTTCCCAGTAACACAAATCTTGTAAAATTGTTAGCATAATCCTGAATGCTCTCTTGAGCGAAAGAAAGCGGATATATCTCAGTATTTAATCTCGTTCCTATAGCTGCCCATGGTTGGTCTGGTTGTTCACTTACCAGTTTAGCGGCCAAAGCCGTACTGTTGGTATATTCAATCTCTACGTGTGGCAAATATTTTTGTAGGAACAAGCGGCACTGAGCGATGGCATGCGAATGAGATAAAACCTTTGTAATCTGTTGTAGGGGTAGAGGTTCCGGCCTAATTGCCATTAACAAATGCTGTGTGATCGGCATAGCTAATTCCGCTAAAATAGGTAAGTTCTCCCCATGTATCAAGCCATCCATTGTTAAATTAACCGTTCCTTCAATAGAATTCTCAATGGGTACCACACCAAAATCGGTCTGATTAGTATAAACTGCTTCTAGCACATCAAGAATGCTTACGTATGGCTTAGTTGAAAGCTCCTCTTGAATTGGCAAATGACGTACTGCCTCCTCTGTAAATGTGCCAGATGGTCCTAAAAAAGCTAGCATTCTCCCCATTATACTCCATGCTCCCATCTGATGTTTTTCTAAGCATTATGCTGTATATACAGGGCTTGTGTCAATAATTACACCATTATCATCAGGAAGGAGCACCATGGTAGAATAGCTTAATTGATTCTTCAGCATGACTTGTTCAATAAACTGTACCAGTTTCTGCTCCACTTGATCATTTTCAAAAAAGCAGAGAATGGTTGGTCCTGCTCCTGACAAGGCCGCTCCTAGGGCACCATAATCTTTAGCTTTTTCCACAATCTCAGATAGACCAGGAACTAAAGCTGTACGATAAGGTTGATGTAAGCGATCCTGCATAGCAGTAGCTAATAAATCTAACCGGTCTTGAGCAAACGCAGCAATCAATAAACTTGCGCGTGAAATATTATAAACAGCATCTTCACGGGAATATTGATCAGGCAATGCTTTCCTTGCTTGATGAGTAGGTAATTCAAAATCAGGAATAACTACCAGTGTCTTCAACCGCTCAGGAACCGAAAATTTAGCATAGGGGACTTGCTCATCTTCATTATCTGGTAAAGCTGAAACGATTAGACCACCAAATTGCGAGGCACCTACATTATCTGGATGCCCTTCCCAACGGCTAGCTATCGTAAATAGCTGTTCATCCGTATACGGCTTACCTGCAAGGGTGTTTGCTGCTACCAAAGCTCCTACAACTGCTGCGGCACTACTGCCAAGCCCTCTAGTCAAGGGGACTTCCGTCTCTACTTCAATAGATAATTCAGGTGCAGGAAGCGAGGCCTTCTCAAATAAGAAGGCCGCCACTTTGTAAAGTAGATTGGTTTTATCTTGGGGCAAGCTAGCTAGTTCTGATCCCACTAATCGAATCGTAGTCTGGTCGGCAATGCTCATGGTTATGGTTGTGTAAAGTTGGAAAGCAAGACCGATTGTATCAAAACCAGCCCCCAGATTGGCTGTGCTAGCTGGTACTCTCACTGTTACTCTCTGCTTAGACATGTTGTTAGACACCTACTTTACTTTTTGATCAGTTCCATGACAGCTTCTCTTGTCGCAGGTACTTTCACTGGCTCATTAGCAATTGTCTTAATCGCAATGCTCGGATCTTTTAACCCGTGACCAGTTAAGACGCAAACAATACGGACTCCTTGTTCCAACTGTCCCATCCGACGTAACTTAATGATACCTGCAAAGGAAGCTGCGGAGGCTGGCTCACAGAAGATTCCCTCCTTTTTAGCTAAAAGCTGGTACGCTTCTAAAATTTCCTCGTCTGTCACGCTCTCTATGCGTCCATCTGATTCCTTCAATGCCTGTAAGGCTCCTTCTTTACTAGCAGGATTACCAATACGAATTGCTGTTGCAATCGTTTCAGGCTGTTCTACAGGATGACCTAAGACAAGTGGTGCTGATCCTGCTGCTTGAAAACCATACATTTTTGGCAGGGAGGTAATGTTTCCAGCACCTTTATATTCTTTAAATCCCTTCCAATAAGCTGTGATATTACCTGCATTTCCAACTGGGATTGCTAAAATATCGGGAGCTTCTCCTAAGCGATCACAAATTTCAAATGAAGCTGTTTTTTGCCCTTCAATTCTGTATGGATTTACCGAATTAACTAACGTAATTGGTTCTTCTTTTGTAATTTGTTGGACAATACGTAAAGCCTCATCAAAATTTCCATTAATTGAAATCACTTCTGCTCCATAAGCAATTGCTTGAGCCAATTTTCCAAGTGCAATGTTACCATCTGGAATTAATACAATACAACGTAATCCTGCACGAGCTGCATAAGCAGCAGCAGCAGCAGATGTATTACCGGTCGAGGCGCACATAATGGTACTGCTTCCCTCTTCCACTGCTTTGGCAACTGCCATCACCATGCCTCGGTCTTTAAAAGACCCGGTTGGATTTAACCCCTCATATTTAAAGTAGAGTTCAACTCCCCATTCTTCAGACAAGCGGGCTGCATGGACCAATGGTGTATTTCCTTCATGCAAGGTCAAAAGAGGTGTATTTTCTGATACGGGCAAAAATTCTTTATACTGTGCAATAATCCCTAGTCTATGCTTACTCATTATGAACAGCACCTGCTTCCTTATCTATGCCTTCCACTTGATAGTAACTTTTAATTTCGTTAATCACATCCATGCCCTCTAATGTTTGTAGTACGGATGCAACATTAAATTTGGAGGCAGTATGTGTAACCATTACAATTTCGGATTGGCCGCTATCTTGATACGGCTGCTGAATCACCTGATCTAAACTAACATCTTTCTCTGCTAAAAGGTTTGTAATTTGAGCAAGTACTCCGCGCTTATCTGCAACGATTAGACGCATAAAGTATTTCGAGAATTTCTTATCATCAGTCTTTAGTTTTTTCTCTTTATAGGGGGCCACTGTTCCACGTCCATTAACACCTAATTTCATATTTTTTACAACGGTGATCAGATCAGAAACAACTGCTGTCGCTGTTGGCATCTCACCAGCTCCAGGACCATAGAACATCGTTTCTCCCACCGCTTCACCATGTACATACACCGCATTAAACACGCCATTCACAGAAGCTAATGGGTGAGACTTATGAACCATTGTAGGTTGTACACTCACTTCAATCTCGTCATCATCGCGACGCGCAATACCAAGTAGCTTTACTTCGTAGCCTAATTTTTTACCGTAAGCAATATCCTCTTTACTAACTTTGCTAATTCCTCTTACCTGTACATCTTCTAAATTCATCGGAACACGGAAGCCTAGTGTAGAGAGGATGGCCATCTTTCTAGCAGCATCAAATCCTTCTACATCGGCAGTCGGATCAGACTCTGCATATCCAAGGGCTTGAGCTTCAGCCAAAACTTCCCGATACTCAGCCCCTTCTTTGCTCATTTTAGTCATGATATAGTTAGTCGTACCATTCACAATCCCCATCATTTTAGTGATTCTATCAGAGGAAAAACCTTCCACCAAAGCACGAAGAATAGGGATTCCTCCAGCAACACTCGCTTCATATAAAACATCGCATTTTTTTTCTTGTGCTTTATGCAGTAGCTCTGCTCCGTGCAACGCCATTAAGTCCTTATTTGCCGTTACTACATTTTTTCCTTGTGCAAGGGCCTTTAGCAGATAATCCTTTGTAGGCTGTATGCCACCAATCACCTCAACAATGACATCGATATCCGGGTCTGCTAATAGATCATCCGCATTGGTGGTAATTTTCGACTGATCGACTGCTACAGTTCGGGCTTTTTCTTTGTCTTGTACCAGAATCTTATGGATTTCAATACTCAGACCCGTTTGGTTAAACAAATCCTCCTGATGTGCATCCACAATCCGAACCACACCTGTTCCCACTGTTCCAAGTCCCATCAAACCTACTTTTACCTGCTTTTTATCCATGTTTACGCCTCCTTAGTTGTCCTCGATCTTATCCTCTACCCACGATCATCGCCTTGCGCACCCCATGTAACTTTTCAAGTAAATCTAAAAACTCCGTTGTTGGCATATGTAGCTGTGCCATATCCACTGACATCGCCACATTGGCAATCCCTTGTAATGGAATGGTTTGATTGATTGTCAGTACATTCCCGCCCTTTTCTGCCACGAATTGCAATACTTTCGATAAAATTCCAGAACGATGCTCGAGAGTAAGACTGACGGTCATAATTTTTTCACTCATCATAGCGTTGAAAGGGAAAATCGCATCTTTGTATTTATAAAAAGCGCTACGACTAAGCCCAACCCGTTCGACCGCTTCATTTACCGTATCGATTTCACCTGATTCCAACAATTTTTTAACTTCAATCGTCTTCGCGATCGATTCTGGGAGGATGTCCGCTCTAATTAAATAGAATTTTTCATCTCGTTTACTCATGTGTCCTCCTGAAAAATACAAGTGTTTTCTTATAAAGGACATTATACGCTGACTACGATACTCTGACAACCCCAAAAAGCGGATTACATGAAAGCTACTATCGACGCACACACTAGGCTGTGACAGCAAAATAGGCAAAAAGCCTATACTGTCCATGTTTTTCCAATCATATAGCATGTACCCCATCTTACTTTTAATGAAGGAGGTGTAACGAATGGGTGGACGCGGAAAGTCTGATAAATCTCAACGACGTAACCACAATGGTGTAGGAAAACCAGGATCTCTGGATCAATTCGGAAAAAAATTAGATGAGAAGCGCATGGCAGTCTCTCCAAATTATCAGATAGACAACGAGCGCGGGGGTTGATTGACGCTCACAAAACAAAAAGGCACCTCGTTTTAACATAACGAGGTGCCTTTATTAAGGTTTAAGATAACATCGTCTTGTGATAGGCGACTAACTCAGCATGCTGAGCAGGATCGACATCTGTGATAGAGAGCATAACAATTGTGATATTATTATCAAACCGTTTTTGAATTACTTTCGTCATGGCTACTACTTCCGTTTTCGTACGTGGAATTACAAACGAGAGATTAACAAAATCCCCCTTTGCCAAATAACCATCTGTTCCTACATGAAGCTCCTTTTCTGAGAAGCTTAGGAGTACTCCCTCTCCCAGCTCTTCATTTGGTTTAGCTCCCATTCGCTTGTAGGGAACATTAATAATAAAGTCAGGCTTAACCAATTGTTGTGCCTGATTTTCTCGATCACCAGACTGGTTATTCGTGAGAGCGGATGCTTCTTGCTTACTTCCCTTTAATTTCGCTAGGATAGCTTGACGATTAGCATCATGAGAACTTACAACAGAGGAAGAGGTTTGCCCTTTCTGCTGCTTCGATCCCTCAACTACTGATTCTATGCGTACAGGCAGTAGTCCCATAATAACAACCGGCCATGCGATTTTTTCTGTATATACCTCGTAGGCTCGATACTCCTGACCTTCATTGAAACGCACATGAAGAATACAACCCAAAAAAGTAGGATTCGCCTGATCTAAAATACAAGAGAGTAACAAATAGTCTCCCTTCTGATACTCTATCATAGCATCCTTTAGAGCAACGGATTCATTTTCACGTGATACGTGTACAATGGTACCGCGTACAAGCTGTTTGTCTTCCCCCATAGTCCCCATCTCATCACACTCACTTTTAACGAAAGTTTACTCTTGGAACTCAAATTCGAATTTACCAATCTGAACGGTATCTCCGTCTTTCGCACCACGCTCACGTAGGGCCTGATCAATTCCCATCGTGCGCATTAAACGTGAAAAACGCTGGATGGAGTCATAGCTGTTCAAGTTAGTCATCTTCGTTAATTTTTCAAGCTTGTCACCACTTACCACAAATATGTCATTCTCTCTTGTAATGACAAACGGTATGTCTTCAGGCTCTGCTTTAAACACAACTCTTTCTTCTACTTCTACTACTTCTTCTACTTCAAAACGGTCTGGAATCGTCTCAAGTAAATCACTAATAGCATACATGAGCTCTTGTACACCCTGACGAGTCGCGCCAGAAATCGGATATATTTTCGCATCTGGACATTTTTCACGGAAAGCCTGCAAATGCACTTCTGCATCTGGCAAATCCATTTTATTAGCCACAATAATTTGTGGTCTGTCTTCCATGCGGGCATTGTAATGTTTAAGTTCTTCGTTAATTTGAAGGTAATCCTCGTAAGGGTCACGTCCCTCAGTCGCTGCCATATCGATCACATGTACAATCAGCCTTGTACGCTCAACATGACGTAAAAACTGATGACCAAGCCCAATACCTTCATGAGCACCTTCAATAAGGCCCGGTAAATCAGCCATAACAAAGCTTTTTTCACCTAGGTCTACTACTCCTAGATTTGGAGCGATTGTTGTGAAATGATACGCAGCAATCTTAGGCTTTGCTGCTGTAACGGAAGATAGAAGCGTTGATTTTCCTACACTCGGATAACCAACTAAGCCTACATCCGCAATCAGCTTTAATTCCATACGAATATAGCGTTCTTGACCTGGTTCACCGTTCTCCGCAATCTCTGGAGCCGGATTAGAAGACGTGGCAAAACGAATATTACCTCGTCCGCCGCGGCCACCTTTGGCAATGATTGCACGTTGACCATGTTCAATAAGGTCAGCAATCACTTCTTGTGTATCATCATCGTACACAGTAGTACCTGGAGGAACACGAACAATCATATCCTCTGATCCAGCACCATGCATCCCTTTTGTTCTTCCGTGTTCACCACGTTTTGCTTTAAAATGTCGTTGGTAACGGAAATCAATAAGCGTACGTAAGCCTTCGTCCACGACAAAAACAACGTTCGCTCCCTTACCACCATCTCCACCCGCAGGACCTCCGAGTGCTACATACTTTTCGCGACGGAATGAAACTGCTCCATTACCGCCGTCTCCACCTTTTACATAAACTTTTACTTGATCGACGAACACGAAATTGCCACCTCTCTACATTTTGCAAGGAAAGCTCATTTCAGCAATCCAGCCTGTATCGGTATGTATTTGTTCACTTACGAGCTTGGCCATACCCTTGTGATCATGAATAAGCTTTTCCACTTCCCCTGCAACTAATGCAGAGACCTGACCTTCCAAGTCAAAGTTGGCAAATACCTCATTATCTGCGTGAAACAATGTCACCGCTAAGTGAGGATGCTCCACTTGTTCCGTATGCAAGTGATGCTGTAATAGCCCGATGCAAGTTGAAATCAAATAAAAAAAGCTATCGCTTTGCATCTCTAGCTTGGTCACATCTACCTGTGTTTTAACCTCTACTTCTACTATTATGTCTCTATTTAACGCATTAAACGTCAAAAAGAAAGCAGACAAACGCGAACAGTTTATGCGAGCAATCATACTTTCACGGTGAGCTTCCTCCGTCACTTTTTGTAGGTAAGCCTCCCCATCTTGGTAGCGTCCCAACTTCAAATAAGCATGGAGAACCTGGAGATGATTGAGCCAATCATGACGGTCCTGGTTTAAAATCCTCAATAACGTGTCCGCATGATCCGTTATAAACTTTTGTTCGTCCTTCATGTTTTCCCACCTGTCACTATATGGATTCCATCTTTTATTTTAACATAAGTACGAGTAGAGTAAAGGAGGATAGTGAGTAAAAAGAAAAACCCAGCGATTGGCTGGGTTTTAGCTTCTTGTCGTTATTACGCTTCAGCAACAACTGGTTCGATCACAACTTGTTTGCGATCGCGTCCCAGACGTTTGAAACGAACGATTCCGTCAGCTTTCGCGAACAAAGTATCGTCGCCGCCGATGCCTACGTTAGCACCTGGATAAATTTTTGTTCCGCGTTGGCGAACAAGAATGTTACCAGCTTTTACGAATTGGCCGTCGCCACGCTTTGTACCAAGGCGCTTAGCGATGGAGTCACGACCGTTCTTTGTAGAACCTACCCCTTTTTTGGATGCGAAGAATTGCAGGTCCATAGTGAATAGCATGTTCATCATGAGTGAGCACCCCCTTGCCATTTTGAATCTTGTACAGAAATATATGTTCCGTAGTTTTGGGAAATACCCAGTAGAGCAACCACTGTGCTTTCCGCCAGTAGTTGTTGCTTCTCTTCAAGAGTTGGATCATCCAAAGATGAAACCCGCCACTTTAAAAATCCGCCCTCTTCTGTGTTCATTTCCACATCCGGCTTCAAACCGAGCAAAAGATGTACCGCATTCAGGTTGCCTAAAATAATGGCCGATACAGCAGAACAAACAATGTCCTCCCCGTATTTACCAGCATTGGCATGCCCTGTCATAGCAATCTCTGCAATGCCCGTCTGAGATCGAATCACCTCGACCTTAACCATTACGCGTTGATCTTTTCGATAACAACTTTAGAGAATGGTTGACGGTGACCTTGCTTACGACGATAGTTTTTCTTTGCTTTGTACTTGTACACGATAACTTTCTCACCTTTACCGTGCTTTTCAACTTTCGCTGTTACAGTTGCACCAGCTACAGTTGGAGTACCCGCAGTTACTTTACCATCTTTGCTTACGAACAATACTTGATCAAAAGTAACTGTTTCGCCTTCAGAAGCAGTTAGTTTTTCGATGTAAAGGGTAGCACCCTCTTCAACTTTGTATTGTTTACCACCTGTTACGATAATTGCGTACATTCTATTGCACCTCCTATACTCAGACTCGCCTTATGCAGGTGTGGCTTTAAAAACCAACTTACTAAAACCTGATTCGCGCGGTTACAGTATGCTTCAAGGTACAAGCATAGCTGCATAACAATCAGAGAATATCATACCCAGCAGAAAAGGTCAAGAAAAACGTTTAGAATCAGCCTTTTTGCCAACATGTAAAATCTGATATTCACTTGGGTGCATGGTTTCACGTGAAATAAATTGAACCATGACACCCCATTCCTCCGCAAATTTCTCACGCCTTCCTTCCGCTTGAACATACTGATAAACATGAGGATGAAAAGCGGCTACAATAGCCTCTGCTTCCTGTGCTCGGATCAATGCCTTAGCCTCTCGAATAAAGCGTCCAGCTACTTCCTGTTCCGTTAAGATTCTCCCCTTACCACTACAAGTGATGCATGCTTTGGTTAGAATGGAGGATAGATTGTTTCTTACCTTTTTCCTTGTCATTTCCAATAGGCCTAATTGCGTAAAACCCATGACATAACTATTGGTTACGTCTTTTTCTAATTCTCTCTGTAAGGCTTCTTGTACAATCTGTTGGTTTTTCGCCTGCTTCATATCAATGAAATCAATAATGATAATGCCACCAATATCGCGAAGTCGTAGTTGTCTAGCAATCTCTTGGGCTGCTTCCACATTGGTTGCGGTGACGGTATCTTCTAGCTGCTGACCACTCTTACCCGTAAATTTCCCTGTATTAACATCGATAACGGTCATAGCTTCTGTCTGATCGATTACCAAGAAACCACCACTTTTCAGCCATACCTGCCTATACAGGGCTTTTTCAATTTCTTTATCGACACCATAGGAGTCTAACACAGAGGTTTTCCCTTGATAAAATTGAATTTTATTAAACATGGCTGGGTGAATAGCCTTTGCCTGTACTCTAAGCTCATGATACAACTCTGCGTCATCCACTACTATTTCTACCATCTGATCTTCAGAGCGATCTAATAAAATACGGCTCACTGCATTATCTGCTGATAAAAGAAGGGACGGCGTTTTTTTCTTTCCTGTTTCCTGAAGCGCCGTCTTCCACTTTGCACGCAGGAAATCAAGTTCTATTTGCAAATGCTCCAGGGAAGCCTCCTCGGCCATCGTTCTTACAATGATTCCTTCCCCCTCAGCCAAATTATCGGTTGCCCACACTCTTAGTCGTTCACGTTTTTTGGCATCTACAATTTTACGTGACAAAGAGATAAGCCCTGCAGATGGCAAATAAACCAGCATGCGCCCCGGCAAGCTGATTTCGGATGTAAGTCTTGGAGATTTACTCCCTATCGCTTCTTTGCTAATTTGGACAATTTTTTCTTCGCCTACTTGCACTAAAGTCCGAATATTAGGTTTGGCTGCCCCTCGGTTCTGTACTTTCCAGCCTGGGGGCAACGCCTCGTCAATATATAAAAACGCTTCCTGTTCTTCTCCGATATCTATAAAGGCAGCTTGCATGGCTGGTAAGACTTTTTTTACTCGCCCTCTATAAATACTGCCAACCGCTGCCATTTGTTTGTCTTGTTCCATTGTCAACTCAGCAAGTCGACCTGCTTCCATGACAGCAATACGTGTTTCTTCTATGTCACGGCTCACGATTATTTGTTGGAGAGCACGTTGTTGTTTTTTGTTCAACTAATTTTCCTCCTGGAGGTCTGTCCTATCACTCATTGTAGCGCATTTCTACTCGATTTGAAAAATAGTAGAACTGCTTGTAACATAACCCAAAACCGTCACAAGCTACAACAAGCTACTGATCCAGTCTCGCTGGCGCCGTTCAACTAGACAAGCATAGAGTACATTCTCCTCAGGTAGTACACCACCTTGTTTACCTGTTATATAAAACAAATGGTATTTACCTTTTTGTAGCTTATGGGTAGCTTCCCAAACAGATAGAGAAGATGGAACACGAACAGGCTCTATCCTGTCTAGTCTGGGTGCTCCCTGATATCTTTTATGTAAAAAACGAACAAACTGATAAGGAAAGCGCTTGTATGCTTGCCCATTGGTAAGAGCCAAATAGATCGCAACAGCAGTTAGATTAGCATGAAAGAACCAAACTCCGGCTCCCAGCAGTAAAATAGCAAATCCACAACTACTACTAAATGATAAGATCGCCGCTTTCCGATAAGAAATGAACGATGTTAATACCGCTTGCACAATGCGCCCACCATCTAAGGGCCACATCGGTAATAAATTAAACAAAGCAATCATCATATTACTTTTCATAAAAAAATGGGCCCAATGCTCCGACCAAATACCTAACCACCAAAATAGAAGAGAAAAAAAAATCATAACGATATTCATAAAAGGGCCCGCTAATGCTACTACAATCTCGTCTATAGCATCTGCTGAGGGGGATTCCTCCATAACTGCAACCCCACCAAAGGGTAACAATTGAATCTCTTTTACTTCCCATCCGAGTTCACGAGCCGCCGCTATATGACCAAGCTCATGAATAAGTACAATGATGAAAAGCGCAATCGTTTCTATAAAATAGCCAGCCATTACAGCTAGACCAATGACCAGCCAAAATAAAAGATGGATGCGGACACGAATACCGCCTGGCCAAAAGTCATTCAAATGAAATCACGTCCAATGGATTAATAAATTTCCCGTTTTGTTTCATCGCCATAAATAGGTAACGCGTGTTAATCTCTTGATCGGTAAAAGGTTTAGCAACTCCAACAAGGTCCTTTGTATTCACCCAGTCGTTTACAGATACATTTACCTTTTCAAGATTTCCATACCAAATCTCTCGACCATCGGTATACTGGATGATTACAGTGGTTCCATAGCCAGGTTTTTCCCCAACAGAAGTTACCCAGCCGGTATCCATATTGAGGACTTCTCCTTTATTCCCTAAATCAACAACTAATTTGGCACTTTTGGAATCATACTCCTTTGCTATTTTCCACTCCTTTGGCAAACTCCACTTACTTAGCTGATAGGCATTTGCTGGCACACTCTCCTTTTCTTTTTTATCAAAAAGAACCGGTAGCGCACTTGGTGAGTGACCTGTAACTTGTTCATACCATACCGCCACACCCTCAAAATTGAAATCGCGTGTCATCACTTCTCTTGATAAATCTCGCCATGTATTTGGAACACCAAATGGACTTTTTAATAAAACATACGCTATTCCAATAACCGCCAAAGAAAGATATATTTGCCTTTTAAAGTGATAACCCACCGGTTTGCTAGGGGGAGTCTCGTTTGTGAAATCAGTGCTTCTTGAATATTGATCCGGGATAAACACTCTTTCCAGCGGATCATGTAGATCATCAATGTGTGGCGGCATACTGTCGCGCGATTGTAAGAGAAGCTGTTCTTTTCTTTCCTGCCTTCTATCCTTTACCCGTTCTCTCTCATGAAACATGCATCCCACCCCCTTTTCAGGAGTATATGACTTGTCTACGTGGGATATGACAATGTAAAACAAAGCTGTACATCGATAACATAAATGTAAAAAAACAGCCCCTCAAAAGAGAGACTGCTTCTTTTTATACATATTTGATCTTACAGACGATTAACGTTAGCAGCTTGTGGTCCACGGCTACCTTGAACGATTTCAAACTCAACTTTTTGACCTTCTTCAAGAGTTTTGAAACCTTCAGTTTGGATAGCGCTGTAGTGTACGAATACATCTTCTCCGCCTTCAACTTGAATGAAACCAAAACCTTTTTCTGCGTTAAACCATTTTACAGTACCTTGTTGCATGGAAAAAACCTCCTAGAAATGGACTGACCCAGGTTAATGAGACATTGAAAAAACACCTATGCTACCTGTTTTCCATACTCGTATGGGGACAGGTAGCATAGGTGTTTTTTCAATGTCTCATTAACCTGGGTCAGTCCATTGTTTAATACGATTCAGGAGGTGCTTTTTCCTTGTCTCAATTTACTGGGTCACTTCAAAATGTTCGCCTTTTCAGACGATTAAAATATCTGTTAACCATCACTTAAAGCTTGTTTCAAGGAAAAAAGCCGTGCCCAACAGAGACTTGATCACATGGTGACGCTATCTCTGAAAAGCACGGCATATCATCCAATCCATCAAATCACTAGGTAAGTAAAATGGTTAACTTACCTTGAATATATCACACATTTATTGGTTTGTCACGATTTTTAACTTAATCGAAACTAAGTTTCTGCTTCCTCATCCCAATATTCAGCACTACACCTATTGTTAAGAAGTTGGTTAGAAGAGAACTTCCACCATAACTAATAAATGGTAAAGGCAAACCAGTAATTGGCATTAACTGAATGGTCATTCCAATATTTTCAAAGATTTGAAACGTGAGCATTCCAACCACACCTGATACCACATAAGCACCAAATGGATCATTACACTCCATAGCAATCCGAATCATTCGATAAACCAATACGAAAAACAAGATCATCATAATTCCTGCACCAATAAAACCCAGACGTTCTGCAATGACAGTAAAAATGAAATCACTCTCACCAACTGGTACCCACAACAAGCTAGCCTGTGTAGCTGTGTGTAAGCCTTTGCCCGTTAACTGTCCAGAGCCAATAGCAATAAGGGATTGTAAAAGCTGAAATCCTTGCCCTACTGGATCATGATATGGGTTTAACCAAGATTCAATACGAGCCCATTGGTAAGGTTTAATCAATTTAAAAAAGATATCTTCTTTATGATAAATATAAACATAGGAAACCAATCCTACTGCAAAAGCAGCAATCCCACTAAAGCTAATCATGTGCCGTACACGAATACCACCGACGATCAACATAGTTGCTAGTATGGAACAAAAGACTAAAGCTGTCCCCAGGTCTGGTTGTTTAAAAATCATGAGAAGCGGTACCCCTATGATCAAAAACACAGGCCACCATTCATAGAGATAATACGGCTTACCTAATTTTTCTTCACGCTTGGACATATAATGTGCTGTAGCTATTATCGTAAAAATTTTCATTGGTTCAGATGGTTGAAACAGAACGACACCCAGATTATACCAACTAGTAGCATTGTTAATCGCCTTCGTAAAAAATACACCGAAAAGTAAAACTAACCCTCCAGCGTACACGATATATGATAGTTGCCGAAACACACGATAGTCGATAATCAGTGTACAAAACAATACGCCAAAACCAATACCATACCACATAAGCTGCCGATTTGCTGTCGCCACTCCTGGGGCAGAGCCACTAATACCGAGATAACTAAACAAGCCGAGACCTAGGAGGATTAACAGAATCAACCAATCCAACTGTTTTATATATCGTTTTTCAAAATCCATCTTTTTCCCCCGTGCATGATAAGGTCTAGTATCTGTAAGTCTTATATTATTCTGAAATGCAAAGAAAAACTTGAAAACCAAACCTTTGGCACTAAGAACCTTCGTTGCACTTTGTTAAGATAAAATTTCCATAAGTTCGGATCAGTAAAAAAGAAACAGGAGTATACCCCTGTTCTCTGTTTCTCGACTAGTTTTCCTTATTTTAAGCCAAAAAACTTACGGAACTTATGAAAAACTCCTGGTTTATCCTGAAGTGGAAGTAAGGGAACTGATTCCCCTAACAAACGCCTTGCTACATTTCGATAAGCTAAGGAAGCGCGAGATTCATGATTCATAACTGCCGGCTCACCTGCATTTGCAGATTTAATGATATATTCATCATCAGGAATCACACCTAGTAAATCAATGGCAAGCAAATCCAGAATGTCTTCCACATCTAGCATATCACCATTTTTAACCATATGAGACCGTACCCGATTTATTACTAATTTAGGCATTCCTACATTTTCACGTTCGAGCAGACCTATGATGCGATCTGCGTCACGCACCGCTGCCTTTTCCGGAGTTGTCACAACAATAGCCTGATCAGCTCCCGCTACGGCGTTGCGGAAACCTTGTTCAATACCTGCTGGACAATCAATAATGACATAGTCAAAATCACGCTTCAATTGAGTGACGATATCTTCCATCTGGTCTGTTGTAATCGCCGATTTATCCTTGGTCTGTGCTGCTGGTAATAGCGACAACGTCTCAAAGCGCTTATCTTTAATTAAAGCCTGTTGCAAGCGACAACTACCTTCCGCTACATCAATCAGGTCGTAAATGATACGATTCTCCAGTCCCATGACTACATCCAGATTGCGCAAGCCAATATCTGTATCTACCATACACACCTTCTGGCCATTGAGAGCCAATGCGGTTCCTATATTAGCAGATGAGGTGGTTTTACCCACTCCACCTTTCCCTGAAGTAACAACTATTGCAATACCCACGTATGCTCCCTCTCCTTCATTCCGTACCGTTATGCTTTCTTCTCACCCAAATCTGAGCGTAAGCGATGCAAAAAGTTCATTTTAGCGACTACCATCCGATCCTCTTCCAAATAAGCAAACTCGGTAGTACCACTATAGTCCGACCATTCATCTCCCGGACGGCTGATTACTTCCGCAATTCTCAGCTGGGTAGGGTGTAAGCAAGCGGAGGCGATTACAGCATCTTTGTCGCCATTCGTTCCCGCTTGCGCTACGCCACGAAGATTACCTAACACGAAGATACTCCCCGTACTTCTAATTGTACCACCAGGATTAACATCACCCAGTAGCAAAATATCTCCGTCGTACTCTAATACCTGACCGGAACGAACCGTATTTGTTTGTACAATCAATCCGGGAGCTTTGGCTTCTTTGCATGCTTCTTCTTTAAGAATCACATCCGAGTCGATCATATGAATAACCAGATTACCCTTCAACCGAATAATCTGCGTTAACTCTTCCTGTTGCTCTGGAGTGCAATAACGTTTCCCAAGTTTTAACGTAATCCTGATGAGAGGACCACTGAAAAATTGTTGATGGCTGTGCTCGATTTTTTCACGTAAATCATCTAAAAGCTCCGAGAATGAGCACGTATCGTCCATAAAAAAGACAAGCCCATCTTTGGTTCCTTTGATGATTACTTTACTTTTGGCCGTATTCATGGAGATGTTTCACCTCGACCGTTACCATTCGCCATTTACACAACAAACTCCTGCCTCGCTGATAAAAAACTCAGCGAATTTATCTTAGAAAGCCTACTCTGTCGGCGTTACCGTGCTACTAAGTGGATACAAGGCATGATAGGCTTCCAGCAATTCACGTGCAATCTTATCTGAACCATGTCCTCCAGAATGAGGAACCACTACCACGAAGGAAATTTTAGGTTTTTCGTAAGGTGCATACCCAAGGATCAATGAGTTATCAGAAGTTGTTCCACCTGTTTGAGCAGTACCTGTTTTAGCAGCTACACTAAATGGTAAACCTGCCATTGCTGTCGCAGCGGTACCTCCAGGCTGAGTAACACGACGCATCCCTTCTTGAACCACCTTGAGGTAGCTTGGATTAATATTAATTTTATTTAAGACCTGTGGCTCTATAGTTGTAATTACATCGCCTGGCTTCTTAGGATCAATAGATCCTTTTCGAATTTCTTTAACCATATGCGGACGAATTCGATAACCGCCATTTGCAACTGTAGAGACATATTGAGCTAATTGGATAGGAGTAAAACTATCATACTGTCCAATTAGAGCATCGGCAATACGACCCATCTCAAATGTTGGAGCTGGCCAACCGGCTTTTTCACTTGGTAAATCAATTCCAGTTTTAACCCCTAGACCAAATTGCTGATTGTAAAAATTAATAACCTTAAAGGATTCACGATAGCTATTTCCTTTTGCTATTTCACGTTCCTTTAATCTCCATCCCATAGTATACATGTAGGTGTTATTAGATACAGCTATTGCTCGTCTGGCGTCAACTTGACCATGGCCACCTAGTTTCCAGTTCCGTTTCTTAACATCCCCAAATTGGAAATAACCAGGGTCAAAAATCGACTCATTGGGTGTTGTTAATTTTTCTTGTAAAGCCATCATAACCGAAATTGGTTTAACTGTAGAGGCTGGTGGATATACCCCTCTTGTAACGTTGTTAAGCTGTGCAGGGGCAACTACCTTTTCATAATTCTCATTGAATTGCTTTCGATTATAGTGGAGGTTTAAATCGTAATCAGGGTAGTTAGCCATGGCCAAAACCTCACCCGTATTAGGATTCATCACGACAGCAGAAGCAGCGTTCACTTTTCCTTTAGCAGAGCGTCTCATGTCATTGACATTCCGTTTGAGAATTTCTTCTAATTTACTTTGAAAGCGATAATCCAAGGAAAGGATCAAATCATTTCCAGGTATTGCTTCACGGGTTCTTCCTTTCACTACCGTCTCTGCATCCTTGTTTACCTGCACATCCATAATGCCATCTTTTCCACGCAAATCTTTCTCATAATATCTTTCTAATCCCTCGACTCCAATACGATCTGTCTTGGAATAACCCATCGCGAGATACTCATTGACCTGACTTGCATTGATTGGACTGATATAGCCAAGAATATGTGTGGCAAAGGCTCCATCCTCATCTTGTCTAATTTGACGAACAGGTTCAACAATTACATTAATACCAGGTAATTCACTTAAATTTTCATTGATTTTGGCTACTTCAATTTCAGTAGCGTTTTCCTTGATGCGACGAGGAATAAATTTAGGCATGCTATAATCTCGCATACTATTTAAGATGCTAATGCGATGCCACTGATATTGACGTTGTTCAGGGGTTAATGGTAATGCCACCTCCAAATCAAATCTAGCAGCATACTGAAGTAATTCCGCATCCGTTTTACTGCTCAGCTGACTAACAGAAGGCATCTTATTTAAGAGTGATTTTACTTCCTTTTGCAAAGATTCCTTTACTTTGTCTTCAAGAGCAATTGGATACGGTACGTTAGCTGTGATGATGTATTTTAATAATTGACTGTCATAAGCTGTCTTCGTATCCACGTTTTTGCCATCTACCTGAATCGTTGCTGGCAATTTTTTTTGTAAAGCCTCACGATCATTTTCATCGAAAGGGGAACGCACTGTAAGTCCTAAAGCAAAAGCTGTTTTTACTAAATCATAGTCCTTTATACCCTTTAATTGATCCGAATTAGGCAGAGCATTTATTTTTGGTGTTAATTGCTGAATGACCTTCTGAGATTGCTCAGGCTTTAGAGTGACTGGTAATGTTGTCTGTAATTCAGTTGCTTTTTTTATCAGCTCTTTATCAGTCCCTATCTTTTCATCCATTTGCAACAAGCCCGTCAGCTTTTCAGCTACTGCTTCTTCATTAATTTCCCGTTTTTGCTCAGAGGTATAAGTAACCGTAAAAACAGGCTTATTCGAGACCAAAACATTATGGTTCACATCTAAGATACGACCACGTGGTGCAGGTATTGGCAATTGTCTAATACTATACTTTTCTAAATCGTGTTGATATTGTTCTCCTTCTACGATTTGTACATAAGCAAGTCGTAAAATGACAGCTGCAAAAAATATAAACACGAAAAAAAACAAAACGTTTAATCTAGTGGCAATATGGGATTTAGGTTGTTGTTGGTTCTCTCCCATTCGAGCTACTCCTCCTTCTGTCAGATCCTACTCATGAGAGCGCTCTTTGTTTTCTTGCACTTGCAAACAAAGCTTTTTCATCGGTATATAAACGAATGCCGCAAACAACATATTAAGTAGAACTGTCGGAAAAATTTCGTGAGTAAGTGTCCATTGAACATCTACAGGATTGGTCATAAATAAACGAAATAGTGTATAAGTAAGCCATTCATGCCCAAACAGAACTAGAAGAAGCGTAGTAAACACCACGGCAAAGCTACGATGAAATAGCATTAAGACTAGTCCAGCAAAGTACCCTGCTACCATCATAGATAACGTATACACACCGATAATATGACCAAAAATAACATCTTGTAGCAGCCCAAAGACCAATCCATATAATAATCCTTCTCGTCTCCCGATAAACAAAGAAATCAGGATCGTTCCCACTAAAGCAAAGCGGGGAATCGTCTCGTAAGACATCCCCCATGCACTCGGCACAAAAACTTGTACTACCGACCCTTCCAATATGAACAGCAATAGCAAGAAGAGGGACAATTTCGTTCGAGATAACATATTATTTACCCCCTTTTCCCTTTGATTGCTGAGTGGTACCTTTTTGATCAGGAGATACCGATTCACCAGTTGGAGTCGTCACAGGCTTGCGATCAATAACCAAGACATCAGAAATTAACGTAAAATCAGCGTACGGTCTAATATAGGCGGTTTGAGTTAATCCATAGTCTCCTGGCTCTGTTTTGACTACTACACCGATTGGAAGTTTACTAGGAATCATACCACCCAAACCAGACGTAATTACCGCATCATTCATACTTATTTTTTGATCTAAAGGAATTTTACGCATAATCAATAATTTTTCAACCGAATCGTAATCCTCTAAAATTCCACTTACATACTTGGTAGTAGTTGCAGGCTTCTGTTGATTAGGAGCCTGTGGGTTAGTTGCATTTGTTTTATTGCCCGCATTTGCTGTATTATTTGTGCCATTTGTCTGTTGACCATTACCGGTAGTCGAAGGCGGAGTTTGAATTGGTTGAGTAGCCAAAATATATCCAGAGACATGGTTACGATTAGAGCTCTCTCTGCTTGTGAGCAATTCAATTGTCGCAGAGAAATTGGAAACATCCTTCACTCTCCCAATTAAGCCTTTAGAGGTCATAACTGCCATGTCCTTCTTCACGCCTTGTTTGCTACCACTACTGATAACTAATACATCATTCCATTGACTCGAATTCCTTGCAGCTACTTCTGAATAAATCACATTGTAGTCATTTAATTTTTGTTTTGTGCCAAGACTCTCTCTAAGTTGTCCATTCTCATACTTTACGGCTTTTAACTCAGCAGACATTTGAGCATATTGATCCAAACTTGCTTTTAGTACGCGATTTTCTTCATACACATGATAAGCATCTTGAACATTGTGAACAAACTGCGAAACAGCCTGGGCAGGACGATAAAAAAGCCCCTGCACCACGCTGGTTGTATCTTTCATAAACTTTTCTGGCCATGTCAAGTTCATTCTGTCTTTAGCGGTATACCCCATCACTACTAACAGAACAACTAAGCCAATTAATACAATTATAAGTTTGCGATTACCGAAGAATGACATAGACACGTCACCCGCTTATCGTCTTTTTGCGCGTGAAGATGTGATTCCGTGTTTAGATTTAAAGAGATGCAAATTCTCAAGCGCACGTCCTGTTCCAATTGCTACACAGTCAAGAGCATTCTCCGCCACATGAACAGGCATACCTGTCTCACGTGTTAATAAACGTTCAATGTGACGTAATAATGCTCCGCCTCCCGTTAGTACAATTCCACGGTCCATGATATCCGCAGCCAACTCCGGAGGACTTTTCTCCAACGTAATTTTCACAGCTTCGACAATCGACATAATCGTTTCTGCTAATGCTTCTGCAATTTCTGTACTCGTAACAGAGATGGTTTTTGGCAAACCTGTCACAAGATCACGACCGCGGATTTCTACCGTTTCTTGTTCATCCGGGGCGATAGCGGAACCAATTTCCATTTTCAACGTCTCAGCAGTACGTTCACCAATCATCAGATTGTATCGACGTTTAATGTACTGAATGATAGCTTCATCCATTTCATCACCAGCTACACGAATGGAACGACTAGTTACAATTCCACCCAGTGAGATGATGGCTACTTCCGTCGTACCGCCCCCAATGTCCACTACCATGCTACCTGTTGGCTCCCAAACAGGTAAGTCAGCACCAATTGCAGCCGCAAATGGCTCTTCAATTGTATATGCTTCTTTTGCTCCTGCTTGTTTCGTTGCATCCTCTACCGCACGTTTTTCAACCGCTGTAATCCCAGATGGCACACAAACCATTACACTAGGACGACGGCTAAAGAAGCCTTGGTTTTTCTGAGCTTGACGAATAAAATAACGCATCATGGTTGCAGTGGTTTCAAAATCAGCAATAACTCCGTCTTTCATCGGGCGAACAGCCACGATATTTCCTGGTGTACGACCAATCATATTCTTTGCTGCATTACCTACAGCCTCAATTGTATTTGTATCAGTGCGGATCGCTACAACAGAAGGCTCGCTCACCACAATTCCTTTTCCTTTAACGTATACGAGGGTATTAGCTGTTCCCAAGTCAATCCCCATATCGCGTGTGAAACTACCAAACATATTGAAAATCTCCTTCCATTTTGTCAAAACGGTCATTTTCCTAGGATGCTTCCGCTGACAGACAGGTATTATTTGTTTTGTGAAAGGGTACGTGTTACATATATCCCTGTTCTTTTAAACTAACGTAATGGCCATCTCCGATAATAACATGATCCAAAAGAGGGATTCCTACTAAATCCCCTGCTTGAAGCAGAATTTTAGTCACATTAATATCCTCTTTACTTGGAGCAGGATCTCCGCTTGGATGATTATGCAAACAGATGATAGAGGCACAGGAGCGTTTAATCGCTTCGCGGTAAATATCACGTGGATGAACAATAGAAGAATCCAAGCTTCCCACAAAAACTGTTTTCTTCCCAATCACCTGATTTTTTGTATTTAAAAACAGGCATACAAAATGTTCCTGCACCAGTCCAGCCATCTCCGGCATCATATAATCTGCTACATCTTTTGGCAAGCGGATACTGATACGAATATCCCTAGCTTTTATGGCTGATCTTCGTCCTAACTCCAACGCAGCCTGTATTTCCACAGCCTTAACGGGACCAATCCCGTTTATATCTGTCAGCTCCTCATGAGTAGCTGTTGCAAGTTGTTGCAAATTGCCAAACACAGCTAATAAGCGCTGCGCTACCCCTTGGACTGAATCTTTTTCTGTGCCAGTCCGAAGTAAAATCGCTAAAAGCTCGACATCAGATAAAGCACCAGACCCTTGCCTTAACAAACGCTCGCGCGGACGCTCATATGTAGGGACGTTTTTTAGCTTCAAATTGTTACAGTTCATCTCTTATTTTGCCCCTTCCGTCATTCCTGCCAAGTGGCTTTTATCATGGAGAAGCAATCTAAGAGGAACACCTACTTGTTTAACAGGGAAATTCCAAATTGATTAAGCATCTGGGCTAAGCGATTAAGTGGCAAGCCCACTACCGTAAAATAATCACCCTCGATTCGCTCTACAATCGTCGATCCAAGACCCTGAATAGCATAGGAACCAGCTTTATCCATCGGCTCTTTACTAGCGATGTATCCACGTATCTCCTCAGCTGTCATTGTTCGCATTTTAACCCGTGTAGATGAATAATCAACTGCTATCTTCCCAGTCGAGACATCAATAATAGCTAGGCCGCTGTAAACCTCATGCTCGCGTCCTTCTAAAGAAGTGAGCATCCGAAATGCATCTTCTTCATCATGTGGTTTTCCCAATACCTGTCCGTCTAGCACAACAATTGTATCAGAGCCAATAACTAGACCAAATGACAAATTTTTGGCAACTGCATCCGCTTTCCTATGAGATAAGATTTTCACGATTTCTTCTGGTGCAATCTCTTCAGAAATCGTCTCATCTACATTGCTCACCTGAATGCGAAAAGGCAAGCCCAAGCAAGCCAGCAATTCTTGACGTCGTGGGGAAGAAGAAGCTAATACAATTTGCTGTTCTGGATTCATTATATCTCCCCCTATCGAATTTTTTTATATATCCAAAAAGCGAAAACAAGCCCTCCGATACTGGCTAGATTTAGTTTTACCTCAAAATGAAGATTGTACTTCAAAATGTCCAAATCTGCCGCAGGACTCCATGTTAACATCTTACTCTCTCGAAGAAAAGGAATCCAAGGACCTAATATTTGCCCTAACAGACTACCAAACAAGAGACCTGATAACAGGACAATCAATAAAATTACAAATTCTTTCCCCGTCATTCTCTCTACCCTCGTTTTTTTATCGTTGTTTGGAAGAAAGTCGTTATAATCACACCTAAGTGTAGCAAAACTTGACATCAAGAGACAACTACCGAAGCAGTTCATTTTCGATTTATTTTTTTGATCATAACGAAAGAAAGGCCTTGGTTGCAAGAAACCTTTTGCAAACAAAGCCTTTTTTCTAATTGTTTTCCTTCATCCATTTAGCATAGTAATGTAAATATTGCATAATTCCTTTTTGTACCTGCCAAGCATATGGCTCTGCATTGACTGTTTTTAGCTGAGTCATCGTGCTCATTGCCTGATTCATCCCCTGCACCATACCTGCTACATAGACTTGTTCCTTTTGTGACAGGGCCCGCTGTGTTGCTCTGCTATTGTCTAAAAAGGCGACATGCATGCTCTTTAATTTAGATTCTTGCTCGGCTGTAAGCGGTTGTACTTTTTGCTTATCTGTATTAACCACTTGACTGGATAACACAGATAGCTGTTGGATGATATCTACTCCCGATCTGATAAAAGCGTTAACGACACCTTTATCAGCAGAAGTACCTACTTCTAAAGCGGAAGCAGGGACAATCTGGACTTGTTTTTCCATAGCTGGTAGCTTCACTTCTTTTACATAGACATCAATTTGTCTTTGTCTAAAATTATCAGCCAATCCCAAAATAGCATCACGACTAGGAGCTACTCCGGTAAACAAATGAAGCCTTCCATCAATTTGATAAAGAAAATGGGGTAGTCCTTTTTCGTCAAGAGAAGCAATAGCTGGTTCAGCTGCTTTTTGGTCCGTAAACACTCCCATTTGGACCATGTAATAGTTTTGTTCCGGAAATTGTACGCTTGCAAGAACAGCATCTTCTATTTTCTGACTAGTAGAGCCAGTTGCTGATGTAGCCTGCTGTGACGTTCCCTCTTTAGGTAAGCCTGCTTCTTGTACATGATTAGATCCGTTAGCTTGATTTCCTCCATGTACAGGAATAGATTTTTCACTGAGTACATTCTTACTTTCAGAACTTACAGAAGAGGGTTGTAGTTCATTTGATTTTGGCAGTGTAGCACCCGCTTGTGAAGGATGCACCAGTTGTTCTTGTACAAAGATATTTAATACAATAAAGCCAAATAATACTCCAAGAATGATGGCACTTATTGTCGTAATAAATACTCTTAGAACAGGTCTCTTAGACATATGTCCTTGATTTTTTATTAATTTATCCCACCATGCTGGGTTCTTTGATTGTTGAAGCCAATCAGAGGAATAAAGCCCCTCGTAGTATGAGGCCTGATATCCCTCATTTTCCAATCGATCCTCTACTATCGCTCTGACTTTCTCGTCTTTTTTCAATGAACCCTCATCTCGATACAATTCAGCTAAGAATTGTTCCTTACTCGTATGAATAGGTGGGTTTTGTTCCTCCAGCTTACCCAGTCGACGCATTGCTTCAGCCAATTCTAGCTCCGCTTCCTTGACTTGTTGCTCGTCAATTTCTTGTCTGGTTTCTTTATTGTCATCACCTTCTAACTCCCGTATTCCTCCATGTATTCCCTCATTACCCATAGCCTTTTCTGCCTGTTCCTTGTGATCATGCTGTACTTTTACCTGTATATTTTCTACAGGTTTGTTTGCCCCCGTTTTATTTTTTAGAGGGATGGTAGGTGATAGTTTTATAGATATTCGATTGGAAGGTTGTCCGCTCATAGTAGGTCCTCCTCGTTCTCTTAACTCTAGTACTACTAGTTTACGAACAGACCTAACAGGTTATGACTACTTAGGGAAGAAAAAATGTGCTATAGACATGCAACACATCCATTCTATCTATATAGGTTAAAAACCAGCCAACCGTCAAACAGCATGCAAATGGTATTCCTTCTTTTTTCATCCGTGGCTGTCGCCCTAATAGAATAACAAGTGCAATTGCACTAATCCCTGCTACAAGCAAAAGAGCAATTATATATATCTTTCCAACAATTAGACCCAGTAAAGCAGCTAGCTTGATGTCTCCTCCCCCCACTCCTCCTTTTGTTATAATTGCTGTTACATACAAAAGTACAAAAGCCAATAACATGGCTAAAATATGTGTCGCAAATGTCTCTTTTTCTAAGGGATAAACTGAGCGTATACACAAAAACATCAGAATAGCGGGCAATACAATTGTATTAGGAATCAAGCGTTTCCTCATATCCGTAAGGCAAATCACCCCTAGTAACCCCCCACATAACCAGCTGATTAATCGTTCGATTTCAGCTTCTTCTATTAAGATATTGTACCAATCCCACTGAAGCATCCTAAAAACACCTGCCCCCTTAGCTGGTTACTAAGTTCACCTTTCTTTTCATCCTATTTCTTTTAACAAAGACAAAAAAACTGCCAGACAAATCCGGCAGTTTTCTTTGTTACCACTATCTAGTTTAGTATGACAATAAATGCTTTTATGCTCAGCTTTCCTGTGTTTCTTTAATCTTTTGTTCTAATTGCTCAGCGAACCAATAGGCGGTTTTCCAAATATCCCCGGCTCCCATTGTCAAGACGAGATCACCTGGTTGTAATTGTTTCACCAACTGATGCTGCACCTCTTCTTTGGTAGGAATGTACTGCGCGCGTGGATGGCTATTCACTTTAATTTTATCAACTAATATCTCCGAGGATACCCCTTCGATTTTCTTTTCGCCTGCTGGAGAGAAAATATCCGTAATAATCACTTCGTCCGCTTCCGCAAAAGCTCGGCTAAATTCTTCCATCAAGAAAAACGTACGCGTATAGCGCTGTGGCTGAAATATTGCAATTACTCGGCGACCACAAGACTTCGCTCCATTTAATGTTGCCATGATTTCTGTTGGATGGTGAGCGTAATCATCAACCACTAGAATATCCTGTACATGACCAATAATTTGGAAACGACGTTTTGCACCACGAAACGTGCTCAAGGCCTGAGAAATTCTTTCAAAGGAAACCCCTGCTTCTAACGCTACAATCATCGCTGCTAAGGAGTTGGCTACATTATGCTTGCCTGGGAAGTGAAGAATTACTTCGCCTAAATGAACTTCCTTATGCCATGCCTGATAGGTCGTAGTTAGATCACCGCATACAATGTCCGTAGCGTAGTAATCCGCTGATCCACTAAATACAGGGTCAATGGAATACGTAATTACCTGTCGATTAACTGAAGGCATTAATTCACGTACATGCTCATCATCCAGACATAAAATAGCTGTACCATCTGGTTTTATGTTGCCTAGAAAATGAACATACGCCTTTTTCAGGTTGGCAAAATCCCCATCAAAATGCTCTAAATGGTCTGGTTCAACATTGGTTACAATGGCATACGCTGGATGGTATTCCTTAAAAGAGCCGTCACTTTCATCTGCCTCTGCAACAACATAATCACTTTTACCAGCTTTTGCATTCGTACCAGCATTGACTAGCTCACCACCGATAATAAACGTGGGGTCCTCGCCACACGCTTCCAAAATGTGAGCTGTCATGGATGTTGTAGTTGTTTTTCCATGAGCACCAGCCACGGCTACACCTGTTCTCTCATTTAGAATCTTTGCAAGCATCTGTGAACGATGCAACAGCGGAATCCCTTTTTCCAGGGCCGCTGCAACTTCAGGATTTTCCTTCGATATACTAGTAGAATAAACGACGATATTTGCCCCTTCAATATGAGAAGCATCATGACCGATAACCACTTGTGCTCCTTTTTCTTGTAGTTTTCGGGCAAGATCGTTCATCGCTACGTCCGATCCTGTTACTTTATATCCTAAATCAACTAATACGCGTGCAATTCCACTCATACCATAACCGCCGATTCCGACGAAGTGGACATGTTGCAATGGTTCCACTTTATTCACCTACCTGTTCTACGGGGATTAAAAAGATTGAGCGTACCAAAGAGATGAAGTAAAGTGATCCGCAAATCAGCAACGTCTCATCGCTCTTCGTCTCGTCGCTCAGCCATTCACGCAACACGATTTCCCAATCATTAACACGTTCCAGTTGTTCTTGATTAAAGCCACCAATCAAAAAAGCATCCTCCAAGGTATCTACAGAGGCGGCTCTTGGAAAATCAAAGCTCGTGAGATACACGTTGGCAAATTCGAGCGGCGCCTCTTTAAGAACCCGAGCCATTTGAGACAACGGTTTATCCTCAAGAGCAGAGAACATTAAATAAATTCGCTTTGTATCATTTGCAAGTTCAGCTAAACTGTCGACTAGCATCGTGATACCTTCCGTGTTATGTGCTCCATCTATCATGCATAACGGTTTTCGTGAGACAATCTCCAAACGTCCTGGCCATATAGCATGCTCCAAGCCTTTTTGTCTATCTTCTTCTTCCACAAAAAAAGCATAAAATTCCCTCATCAGATCTAGAACCATCAAGGCAACACCCGCGTTTTGCACTTGATGCTTGCCTAGTAATCCCAATTGATATGTAGAAGAGGATGGACGAAACAAACTATTATATTCAATATGCTGGGTTCCTCTTGAAACGTCTGTAAAGAGGGGCTTGGAATTAAATTCGCTACCTAACCGATAAAGCTTGCTGTTTTTTTGTTTTGTAATTCGAGAAATAACATCCAGTGCCTCTTCTTGAAGATGTCCTACTACAACAGGCACTCCTGATTTGATAATGCCGGCTTTTTCCAAAGCAATCTCACCAATAGTTGAGCCTAGAACATTGGTATGATCAAGACCAACATTGGTAATGACACTTATAATGGGATGGACAACGTTTGTTGAATCTAAACGTCCACCAAGACCCGTTTCCCAAACCACAATCGCAGGTCTGACCACTCTGCCAAAATAACAGATCGCCAGTAAAGTAATAACCTCAAATTCAGTAGGACAGCCATACTCTGTTTCCTGTTCACAGCGCCCCACCAACGGCTTTATTTCATCCACAAGACGAACTAGGTCGTCCTGTGGAATGAGTTGGTTATTAAATCGAATACGTTCGCGAAAATCAGTGATATATGGGGAAGTAAAGGTTCCAACACTAATCCCCGCTTCCAGCAGAACGTGCGTCAAAAAAGTGCACGTAGAGCCTTTTCCATTGGTACCTGCCACATGAACAAATAACAAATTGCGTTCAGGATGCCCTAATTCCTCCAGCATCCAATTCATGCGCTCTAAACCAGGTTTTAGTCCAAAACGTAACAGGCTGTGAAGCCATTCCAACGCTTCATCATAAGTAAGAATGTGATCTGCCTTCATTTACCGTATGACCCCAATCGTTTAGTTATGACAAAAATGAAGCAGTCAAGCTTAGGATTCTAGATCAGCTAAACGAGCGATTACCTTTTCACGCTTGTTAGCGTAATCCGCCATTTTTGCTTTCTCTTCCTCAATGACATTTGTGGGAGCTTTTGCCATAAAGCCTGGGTTGTTCAGCTTTTTCTCGATGCGTTCTACTTCTTTATTTAGTGTATCAATTTCCTTCTCCAAACGCTTGCGCTCTTGTTCTAAGTCAAGTAACCCTGCAAGCGGTAAAAATAGCTCTGCTCCAGTGACAACAGCGGACATCGCTTTTTCCGGCGCTTCCAGATCAGTACCAATCACTAGTTTTTCAGGGTTGCAGAAACGTACCAAGAACTCTTCTCCACGTTGTAGACTTTGAAGAGATTGTTGATCGTTAGCCTTGATTACTAGCTCAATTTTTTTGGACATTGGCACGTTTACTTCTGCACGGATGTTACGTACGCTGCGGATAATGTCCATGAGCAAGCTCATTTCTGCTTCTGCATCGTTAAAAGTTAGCTCGCTTTTTACTTGCGGCCAAGCAGCAATAGTAATACTCTCACCTTGATGCGGTAGAGCTTGCCATATTTCTTCCGTGATGAAAGGCATGAATGGGTGTAATAAACGCAACGTCTGATCTAGTACGTATACAAGCACTGATTGAGTTGCTTTTTTGGCTTGTTCATCTGTACCGTACAGTGGTAATTTAGCCATCTCAATATACCAGTCACACAAATCATCCCAGATGAAATTGTACAACAGACGACCTGCTTCTCCAAAATCAAAAGCATCCATCAATCGAGTAACATCTGTGATGGTTCCTTGTAGACGGGTTAAAATCCATTTATCAGGAGCAGATAATTCTTTGGTTAAATCGATATCTTCATACGTAAAGTCTTGTAGATTCATCAAAGCAAAACGCGACGCATTCCAGATCTTGTTTGCAAAATTGCGGTTCGCCTCTACTTTTTCCCAATAGAAACGTTGATCATTACCTGGAGAATTACCCGTTGCTAACGTGAAACGTAAGGCATCCGCACCATACTTCTCGATTACTTCCATCGGGTCAACACCGTTACCAAGCGACTTAGACATCTTACGTCCATCGGAATCGCGGATAATTCCGTGGATCAACACATGTTCAAATGGTTTTTCTCCGGTGAATTCTAACCCACTGAAAATCATGCGCGCCACCCAGAAGAAAATGATGTCGTAGCCTGTTACAAGTACGTTAGTTGGATAGAAGTATTTCATGTCTTCTGTTTCATCTGGCCAACCTAATGTGGAGAATGGCCACAAAGCAGAGCTAAACCACGTATCTAAGACGTCATTATCCTGAGAAAGGTTGCTAGAATGACATTTGCAGCATTCTGTGATATCGACGCGGGACACATGCAGCTCGCCACAATCCTGACAATACCAAGCAGGGATACGATGGCCCCACCATAATTGACGGGAAATGCACCAGTCACGAATATTTTCAATCCAGCGTAGGTACGTGTTTTTAAAACGCTCAGGAACAAATGTAACACTGTCTTTTGAGGCAGCATTTTTTAGTGCCTCATCTGCAAGAGGTTGCATGTTAACAAACCATTGTGTCGATAGATATGGCTCAACTACTGCGTCACTTCGTTCACTGTGTCCAACTTGATGGATATGTTCTTCAATTTTAAACATAACGCCTTGATCTTGTAGGTCTTTAATAATTTGCTTGCGACAAGCGAAACGATCAAGCCCTTTATAGGAAGCAGCATTTTCATTCATTACCCCTGATTCATCCATGACAATGATTTGTTCCAAATTATGACGTTGACCAATCTCAAAGTCATTTGGATCATGCGCAGGTGTGATTTTGACCGCACCAGAACCAAATTCAGGGTCTACATAATCATCCGCTACAATCGGAATTTGACGACCTGTAATCGGTAGAACCACCATTTTACCAACCAAAGCTTTATAACGGTCATCCTCTGGGTGAACGGCTACTGCTGTATCGCCCAACATCGTTTCAGGACGAGTAGTAGCCACTTCAATAAATCCGCTTCCATCAGCTAATGGATATCGCATATGATGCAAAGCACCTTTTACTTCTTTATAAATAACCTCGATATCAGACAAAGCTGTACGAGCAGCTGGGTCCCAGTTAATGATCCGCTTCCCACGGTAGATCAAACCTTTGTCATAGAGGCGAACAAATACTTCACGAACAGCACGTGACAAGCCTTCGTCCATCGTAAAACGCTCGCGTGAGTAATCTAGAGCAAGCCCAAGCTTTTCCCACTGTTCACGGATATGGTTAGCGTAGACATGCTTCCATTCCCATACTTTTTCTACAAATTTTTCACGTCCCAAATCATGGCGACTTACGCCCTCTTCACGCAGATTTGCTTCTACCTTCGTTTGAGTTGCGATACCAGCATGATCCATCCCTGGTAGAAACAGCGTACTGTATCCTTGCATACGCTTAGCACGTGTAATAATATCTTGTAGCGTTGTGTCCAATGCATGACCCAAATGTAGCTTACCTGTTACATTTGGAGGTGGAATTACAATCGTATAAGGAGCTTTCTCTGGATCGCGCTCCGCTTTAAAGAATTCTTGTTCCATCCAGTAGGGATACCATTTGGCCTCCGCTGCCTTTGGATCATAGTTTTTTGGTAGTTGTGCATCAAGAGATGCTTGTTCGTTTGCCATAATCCTACTCCTCCTTATAATTGCACATCATTACATGGGCAAATAAAAAAACTCCTGATCATCAAAGGACGAAAAGGAGTTTGTTTCGCGGTACCACCTTTGTTAACGCGCATTCGTAATCATTCAAATACCTTTTCCACTCAGTAAAGGTACAGAACTCACGCGTTCACTCTAACAAGATAACGGTTTGACGCCGATTCCAACTACTTAATTATATCTCATTTCATTGGAATTGCTCATGGACGACTTTCCATATCCCTACTCCTTAGAGAATCTCGCAGCATAATGATTCTCCCTCTCTGCCAAGGTGGGTTTATGTACTCTTTCCAATCATAGCATTGTATATATAATCGTTTATATACAGCATATTATAGCGAACCCATAATGGTACGTCAAATAGAGAAAAATGTGAGTGCTTAAAAGCGGAAACGAAAGCTGTTTGATTTACCTTCCTCTCTAAATCAGACAACTTTCGTTCATTTTAATGAATGGCTTTTTTCTTAAAGCGACCGCCTTTTACATCATGAATGTTTCCAATGGCTAAAAATGCAGACTGGTCCCATTCTTCTACAATTGATTTTAATTTTGCCTCTTCCAATCTGGTGATTACAGTAAAGATAATCGTCTTATTATCCCTAGAATATCCACCTTCTCCATTTAAATAGGTAACGCCACGCCCCAACCTTGCAAGAAGGGTTTCACCAATTTCTCGATGCTTGTCACTAATGATCCAGACTGATCTGGACTCGTTAAAGCCCTCCAGTGTTACTTCAATCATTTTGTAGGCTATGTAGTAAGCAAGTAACGAGTACATAGCCTGATTCCAACCAAACACAAAACCAGCACTCCCTAAAATAAATATGTTTAGAAACATGATTACCTCTCCAACAGAAAAAGCTGTTTTTCTGTTAAACAAAATGGCTACAACCTCTGTACCATCCAGGGAACCACCATAACGAATGACCAAGCCTACCCCTATACCCAAAAATACACCTCCATAGACAGCAGCGAGAAATGGTTCTCTCGTAACTGCACTGACTGGGTGCAATAAGGTCGTAGCAATCGACATGATCGTAACTCCAAACAATGTAGACAGAGCAAATGTTTTACCTATCTGCTTATAACCAATAAGTAGGAAGGGGGCATTTAACAAAAATAAAAAAAGACCTATTGGCCAGCCTGTTAAATGGGTAAAAATAATAGAAATACCCGTAATTCCCCCATCAATGACCTGATTAGGAATCAAAAATTCTTCCAGTCCAAAAGAAAAAATCACGGACCCTAGAATGATAAAAAAAGCTCTTTTGAATAGTTGAACCGTATTAATCTTTCTGTGTTCAATCATAAGAACCACATCCTCTCTCCATTTCATTGTTTTCTATATTTTACTGCAATTCATGTAAATAAACGAATCAGAAAGTGCTTCTGGGCTTCACCCTCTATCCTCATTCTGCATACGCTGTTTCAGTAAGGGGTGATCATTATGAATTGGCGACGCTTTAAATACAGTTCTTTTCTGTTTAATTTGAAGACCTCCTATAAACAGTTTCTATTGCCTTTTACAGCCTTTCAGTTTATTAGAACCTTACTATTGCCTACCTCCCTTGATGTATTAATCTTAGGCTTCCTCGCCATTTCTTACGCAGCATTCTCGATGGATTGGCTGTAATCATGTCATGATATGTATCCAACGATCATGCAAAAAAACGCCTCCTTTTCCAAGAAGGCGCTTAAATCAAAACGCTTGATTGGTCCATCTATTTAATCTCACCAGCCGATCCAAATCCTTTTCCAATCGTTTAACTGCATATAGCTCTGTCCATTCATACCGTCTATTATAATAAGACTCCAGATTACGCATGATCCTCTCGGGATATTGTAAAAAATATTGTAGTAGCGAAATCTCTTCTGGCCGAAGGGGGAACACCTCGCTGTACTGTTCAAAAAGATCAGTTGCTGTTTTACTTTCCCCCCCTACCTGAAAATAATTACGTAGCATCATCGTTATATCTCGTACAGGAGTATCGAACACCGTTCGGTCAAAATTTAGTAAACGTATCCTGCCATTCTCATTCATAACAGTATGGCTTGGATGCGGGTAACCATGGATGAGCGATAGTCGAAATTGATTACTTGTTTCGTGGCGTCTTCTCCAAATCCGTAAATTTTCCAAGGCTTGATTAGCAGTGTCAGCGATGAAAGCATGATTTGCCAAAAAGACAACATCAAATGGGGACGCATAATCCCGTTCATTTGCGAGATCACGAAACATAGCTAACTGACGAAGCCAACTTTGCCATCTATTAATTAGGGCATCAACAAGCGGCTCCACCTGTTTTGGATCTTCAATTCGATAATTTTGAGTTAGCTGATGAAACTCCGCCAATCGAACAACTGTACCGGAAGCCCAATTAGACAGATTCGCTTTGGAAATCGAAACACTCTCTTCCCATTCGGATACATAATAAATCTCTTCCCCATGCTTTACATAAGGTTCATCAATTTTGGTATATAGAAGAGGTATAGCACCATCCCAACCTCTTTGCTCCAAATCCCTCAATACACCACTCACATAGAGTAAACGAGTGGCCGGTGCAGCTGTTTTCTTGCAGGAATAACATCCATTTGAAGTAGTTCCTTTAAAGACTCCCGGAGCTTTAACCAATTCAATTGTTTGTACATGCATATCGTACTCGTAAAACAAGGGGAAGAGTTGATCGTACTGACTCATGACAATTGCCGTCCTCGTTCTGCTCGCTTCGCCAAGCGTTGCAGATGATAATCTAGTTCGCGTTGTCGCAATACTGACTTTTTGACATCCTCCATTGCTTGTTTATCCTCTTTTGTCCTAGCTTGAAGATTTTTTTCCAACGTTTTCCACAAGTCCTGCGGATAAGCCATAAAAGAAAGTAGTAAACGAAATTCTTCATAGCTCAGTGCTTTTACCTCTTCATATCCATCAAGGAAGGCATCAACCAAAGCTGGATCCCCACCATCCAAAGCAATTTCCTGCAAAAAGCTTGCTGTATCTTTATGCTGAACAGTAAGAGAGGTTTTATAGAAGCCACGCAAAAATACCTTATCGTCAACCATCACCCAATTCTTTCGTGATAGTTCCTTATGAGAAGCTGCAAGCACTTCCTCCGGTAAAGATACGTCCTTGATCAAGCTAGCACTGCGTTCCATTCGTTCTAAAATTGACGGAAACAAGCTTCCCCATCTATTTCTCTGTCTGACATTCTTTTCACGTTCCCACTGCTTGAAAAAATTTTTTGTCCGTTCCACCACTTCCTGTGCATGCATTTGCTCACGTTTCAATAATTTTCCACCAATTTGGAGGGCTTGTGCCTGTTGAGCTTGATGCATTTGCGCTGTCATACGACCACATTCCAGCATGTTGTCAAGGGTGTAGGCAATAGGTTCTGCTTCGCTATGGTAATCTGTCAAGCTATACCCTTTTTTATTTGCTACTACATAGGGTTTAGAATCTTTTGTGCGGATAAATCGTTCAACGTTATTAACCCCTTGTCGTGCCATTTGCTCACGCCAGCCAAAAGACCAGCGCATATATTCTACACGAGGCCAAAGCCTCATCTCCTTAATTCCCCTGTTTGTTTCTATTAAATAGTAATCCGCCTTTGATGTAATTTTGATCGTTTTCAATTTATATCGTTTGCAGATGGGGGAAATATCTAATTGCTCCTTAGCCATGCCCTTCTCTCCCCTTATTGCGGAATGTAAAGAATTTGCCCCTCTTCTACCCGATCTGTTGACATTCGATTCGCCTCTTTAATTTTGGTCACGGACAAATCATATCGCTGTGCAATAGAATCTAAGGTATCATTTTTTTGGATGATACACATTTTCAATTTACTGAATTTTTCTGTACGATCCTGAACAAACGAGGTTAGGTTCCCTAATGCATCTCTACGTGAACTACTGCCATCACGTTTAGCTTTCGTTTGTTCTAATGCCTCCTCCTGTTTACTCTCCACACGTTGGTTTTTATTTTTTTCATTTCCATGTAGATGGGAGAAAATATTGGAAAAATTCATCATTTCATTTTGCTCTTTATGATTGTTTTTTGAACCAATTGCTACTTTCATTTCTTTTTCTTGTTCAACCACTGGGGATGCAACGATTTCCTCTACCGATTTTTCTTCTTCCGCTTCTAGTTGAGCCATGAGAACCGAAGCCTCTTCTTCTGTGCTTAATTCCGTACTGATAGCAGGGGCTTGCAGTTCCTGATCATATTCCGCTGTATGAGCATGCACCCTATTTTCATCTAGGTCGACATGTACTTTGGATGCTTCTGTCGTTCTTTCTGTTGTTGCTTCCTTTTTTGCTGTTTTGGTTACATCTTCTTGATCATCTTCACTACCTTCCCAGTACTTTGCATATGGATCTGGATCAGCGGATAATTGCACTTTAGATCGAGAATGAGGATTCGCTATCCATTCCTCGCGTTGTTCAGTAACAACTTCTTTTGGCTCTGTAGCCATTTCTTGCTGTTTGACAACCGCTTCTTTTGGTTCTGTAACTACTTCTTGATGTTTTACAGCAACTTCTTTTGGCTCTGTAACTACTTCTTGGTGTTTTACAGCAACTTCTTTTGGCTCTGTAACTACTTCTTGGTGTTTTACAGCAACTTCTTTTGGCTCTGTAACTACCTCTTGGTGTTTTACAGCAACTTCTTTTGGCTCTGTAACTACTTCTTGATGTTTTACAACCGCTTCTTTTGGCTCTGTAACTACTTCTTGGTGTTTTACAGCAACTTCTTTTGGCTCTGTAACTACCTCTTGGTGTTTTACAGCAACTTCTTTTGGCTCTGTAACTACTTCTTGATGTTTTACAACCGCTTCTTTTGGCTCTGCAACTACCTCTTGGTGTTTTACAGCAACTTCTTTTAGCTCTGTAACTACCTCTTGGTGTTTTACAGCAACTTCTTTTGGCTCTGTAACTACTTCTTGATGTTTTACAACCGCTTCTTTTGGCTCTGCAACTACCTCTTGGTGTTTTACAGCAACTTCTTTTAGCTCTGTAACTACCTCTTGGTGTTTGACAGCAACTTCTTTTGGCTCTGTAACTACCTCTTGATGTTTTACAACCGCTTCTTTTGGCTCTGCAACTACCTCTTGGTGTTTTATAACCGCTTCTTTTGGCTCTGTAACTACTTCTTGGTGTTTGACAACCGCTTCTTTTGGCTCTGTAGCTTCTTCTTGATGTTTTACAGCAACTTCTTTTGGCTCTGCAACTACCTCTTGGTGTTTTATAACCGCTTCTTTTGGCTCTGTAACTACTTCTTGGTGTTTTATAACCGCTTCTTTTGGCTCTGTAACTACTTCTTTGTGTTTTACAACCGCTTCTTTTGGCTCTGTAGCTTCTTCTTGATGTTCTGAAATCAATGTAAATGGTTCAGACTGCTCAATGTGAGATGACTCCTCTTTAAAGGTAGCTTCGTATGGAGATTCATGCACCTCCTCTAGAGCAGCTTCATCATCATCTTCAACTTCCACCGGCTCATGATAGGATACAGGTTCTGCATACACACCGTCAGTCCTTACCTCTTGATCTTCCACTGATTCTTCCACATATTCATTAGAAGGTGGTGGCTGATAAGTAGCTTGATATGGAGATTTAGCCATATATTCCGGTTGGTACTGCATGGCAGAAACAGGTTCGGGTACCGGATTTGGCGGATGTTGATAAAACATTTGTTGCGGTGGCGCATATGGTGGCATCTGGGCAAATGGATATTGTGGTGGTTGCTGATGATGAAACTGTCCTGCTATCGGTTGAAACGGGTTTGGAGGTGGTGGTGCAAAAGGAATTGGGTTCGGCTCTACACCAAACCCATGGCCTGGTCCCTGCCCAAAAGAATTTATTGGATAAAATGGCTGTGTGCCGTACGGCGGTGCATATTGCGGGGGCTCTGGCATGGAAATTGGGTGGAATCCATACTCATAAGGTGATTGCTGCCCCATAGATTCTTCTTGTATATTTGAATAAGTTTGATAAGGTACATTACTTGATTGCTCGATTTCTTCAATTTCTTCTCTCTCTGCTTCTTCTTCAGCTTCTGCTTCATAAGCTGCATACTGTGGATGTTGATAACGAAAACGTGTAGCCGAATCTTGATCCCAGCTACTTTGAGCTACATCTCCTTGCTGCATTTCAAATCCCGGAAATGGCTGATATAGCGGGTATGGTTGATATTGCTCTGTATCCGCCACCTCATCTATCAATTCTTGTCCCTCGTCGTTCTGTTGTTCCAATTGAGCCTCTACTTCTTTCTCTAAAGCGGTCAGCTTTCGTTCTAGATCATCAATAGTGACATGCTGATATTCATGTTCAGCACTCTCATCTTGAGCTACTTGAATATACTCCCAGGTATCAGCTGATTTATGCGATTGCTGTTCAGCACGTATCTCCTGTTCATTCTTTAGCTGGATTCCAGCTATTTTCAGATCAGCAGTAATGAGTAATTGTTTAGGGCCTTTTATCTCATAGTCAAAACTATCGACAATCCCGTGAATATCAGAGACCTCTTTGGTTCTGGAGATGGGAACAGAGATACTTAATGGTATACGATGCACGATATCCGCTTCTTCATCAGCGAAAAAAACTTCCGTATCTCCTTGTTCCAACTGCAATGGCGTAAATTTCATGGCCGAAACCAAGGTGTCCGTTCCGCCATTCGCTTTTGCATTGGCGTTCTTGGTCGGCACATACTTGCCTCGAAGTTGTAAGGACCCACATATCGTAATCTCATAATCATTTTCCCTTATTTCCAAATCGGGTAATAACTCCAGTTCCCGCAGTTCTTCAATTTCTGGTTTATCTGATGAGAGAAATATGGTCTCTTTCATTTGAAACGATAACAGTCCATCTTGTACAGACACACCTGCTCCTCCTTTCAGCTCCACAAGCATTTCCCTATATCTATATGGACAGAGCAATGGAAATAGAACATGAGAGAAGGATTTGACATAAGGTATACATCTCACCTACTGATTTTGAAAAAAGTCCCGCAATACCATGATTGAACTGTGACCCTATTTGTAGACAGTTTTAAAAGAATACCTAACTAGGCAGCTAAAAGATGACTTCTGAATTCATCAGGGGTCATCTTTTTTAATGACCACTGGTAACGTTCAGAATTGTAATAATCAATGTAACTGTCTACTCGATCCCTCAACTCTTGTATCGTTTGACATGTCTTATATTCCAAATCGTCTTTCATATGACCAAAAAAAGTTTCCATGGAAGCATTATCCCAACAGTTTCCCTTACGGGACATGGACTGCCTAAAGCCTGCTTTCCTGATTAAGCGACGGGTTTTAAAGTGGGTATAATGCAGACCTTGGTCTGAGTGTAGAATGGCTTCGGGGTGAATGTTGCCATCTAGACGTTGGAACAGTCGTTTCAAAGTAATCCTCACCAATGGAAGCTTTAAAGAAGAAGAAAGATAGTGAGCTAAAATCTGTTTTGTTGCCCCATCCTTGACTACCGACAGGTAGGCACATTGACCATTACCGTAATACATATACGTAATATCGGTGAGCAGTACTTTTTCAGGTTCTCCCTGATCAAACTGACGCTGCAACAGGTTGGGACATGTTTGGTGCTCTTGCGTTGCCTTAGCTAATTTTCTATAGGGATTGGCTTGGCGAATGGTAGCAACAAGTTTATACTTTCGCATCAATCGACGAATCTTTTTATGATTCATGATCACTCCACTTTCACGCTCAAGTCGCATCTTAATAACTAATGCTCCTGCTTTACCACGAAGAGCGTCAAAGTGCTTCTTGATAAGTTTAATGTCATGCTCGTCCGCATCCTCTCGTAGCTGTCTAGTTTTCTCCGCACGAAGCCAACGGTAGTAGCCACTCGCACTAACACATGCAAGTTTACAAAGATATCGTGTTACATCACGCAAATTGTACTGACGTATGGTGCGATTAATGATTTGATAGCGCTCGGAGGGGGATAACGTTACCTCTGCAACTTCTGCTTTTCGAGCGCGTCGAGCTTTTTTAAAAAGTCGTTCTCCGCCTCTAAAAACTTGATACGCGCCTCAGCTCGTTTAAGCTTTTCCTCTACGGACAACTCCGTTGTCGAGGGTCTACCCGTACTTTTCTTTCCTCGTTGTTCTTCTAAAAGGCCGATCTCTCCATGAATTTGATACACATTACGCCAACGTTTTAAGCATGTTTTTGGTTTGTCATGACCAATAACGTCTATGTCAAAACCAGCACCACAAAAAATTTCCATAGGTGTTTGTCCCTCTTGATACGCTTTGACAGCTGCTACCTTAAATGCTGGTGCATAAGTAATACTTTTGTACGTTACATGCTGAACATAAGGGTTAGCTTCAAGATGTTTCATTTCTTGTTCCGTGAAAACCTTTGAATTAGCTCTTGTTTTTCCCACAATTCTTTCCTCGCTTTATTTTAATAAGTTGATTAAAACACAAAAGACCCGTAAGAAGGTCACTTTTTTCAAAATGTCCATCTTACGGGTCACAGTTCAGATTCGGTAAAACGGGACTTTTATAAATCATAAAGTTCAACCATACTCATTTGAATAGTCATTACGTTTTTCTTTATTATTCCTTCTACCTAACTCTCTTCTTTTTCAAATGTTTTCTTGATTCGCTGAATAAGTGATGGTAACCATTCTTGTAAAGGAACGAATAAAAAGCCTGTCTCCTTTGCCTTTTCATTGCTCATGCACCAAACGGATTGTGATACTCCGAATGGAGACATGTGCTCATCCTCTGTCTCTGACATAATCACGGCTTGTTTACCAGTACTCTCTTCAATCAGGTTGATAAGTCCTTTTAGTGTAATACCCCCGTGGGAGCAAGCATTAAAAGTCCCCTCCAGTTCCTCTTCAGCAGCCCATAGCAAAAAACGTGCTGCTTGATTAGCTGGGATAAATCCAATAGTCGCATCTAGGTTCGGAATTCCGATTGGCCATTGTTTCATCACATGTTCTACGTGAAAATGTAAACGACGCGTATAATCATCGTCTCCTAATACAATCGGAAAACGAATGGCCGCCACAGGAAAAGGAGCTTCTTGAAAGAACACCGCTTCGGCCAAACGCTTGCCTTCCTTATAGGATGTTTCTTGTCTAGTCACATATTGAATTGGGTAGTGATATGGATCAAAATCCTCTTCCGTTACAAATCGGTCTACCTCATCATAGACAGATAACGTAGAGGTAAAAATATAACGAGACACTTTATCAGTAAAAACCTTTATAGCAATTCGAGCATCTTCTGATGCATAGCAAATATTATCAAAAATCATATCAAATTCGTAATCCTCAAATGCAGACAGCATAGACTCCTCATCATAACGGTCGACAATAATTCTCTCTACCTGGTTACCAAATGGGTCTTCGGTAAGCCCGCGATTTGCAAGGGTAACTTTCATTCCCTTATCCAAAAGCTCCTGAACCAACCTTTTTCCAAAAAAACGAGTTCCCCCTAAAACAAGCGCTGTTTGCACACTATACCTCCTTATTTTCAAATCCGTAACTATCAAACCAAATTTCAGATCGACTGACCGATAGCTCAATCGCTTTTTTTATGTACGAAATGGTATTTTGAGGAAGATCATGAATAGAGAACCATGCTAATTCATCACATTTATGGGGTTCTGCATTATAAATCTCTCCTGACCATTCTGTTGCTGTTACAAAAAAGTCAATACGCTCATCATCTGACAAACGATGCATGATGCCCGTTATCGTTACTTGTTCAGGCTTTAAAGCAATACCTGCTTCCTCACGTGCTTCACGAATCGCAGCTTCTATCACCTGTTCACCACCATCAAGGTGACCGGCTACAACACTGTAATTACCATCTTCATACCCGGTCTGATACCTTCTTAACAGTAGGATTTTGTTATCCCTTCGCAAAAAAATATGCACGGTGACTGGTGCTGTAAAACGTTCTCCTCCCATGTCATTCCTCCTTGGTGTCTCTTTCTTTGTCTGTTATAGAACCCCCTATTTATTATAGCATCTTGCTAGGAAAAGTAGGTGAACTTTGCTTTTTTCAGCAAGTTTTATGAATACAAAAAAACAGATAGATGGACTGTTCCATCTATCTGCTTCACAACCTATATTTCCATTTGAACCAATTAATTTTGTTGCTTAGACTAGAGTAGCCATTGCCCTATAGCTTGCTTGAATGGTCTTTTCAATATCTTCATCAGTGTGCATAACTGAGACGAACATGCCTTCGAATTGGGAAGGTGGAATCATGATACCTTCTTGTAACAACTGTTGGAAATAACGTGAAAACTTATCCAGATCTGCTGTTTTAGCTGTCTCATAATTGACAACTGGGGTATCTGTAAAGAATAAGCATACCATCGATCCAACACGATTTACGGTATGAGGAATTCCTAATTTAGTTGCATTAGCTGCTAAGCCTTCTGCTAGGCGGGCTGAACGAGCATCCAGTTGTTCGTAGACACCTGGCTTACTAAGCTCTGACAATGTAGCAATACCCGCTGCCATTGCCAGTGGGTTACCTGATAAGGTCCCTGCTTGATATACGCTTCCCGCTGGAGCTACATGCTGCATAATTTCACGTTTACCTCCGTATGCTCCAACTGGCAACCCTCCACCAATTACCTTACCCATCGTGGTTAAGTCTGGTGTGATGTTATATAAGTCTTGCGCACCACCACGGGCTACACGGAATCCAGTCATCACTTCGTCAAAAATAAGGACTGTACCATGTTTTTCCGTAATACTACGCAATTCCTCTAAAAAGCCTGGTTGAGGTGGCACAACACCCATATTTCCACCAACTGGTTCTACAATAACAGCTGCTATTTCATTGGCGAATTTTTCAAAGGCAAGACGTACACTATCAACGTCATTATATGGTACCGTAATGGTATTTACTGCAATTGTTTCAGGCACACCAGGGCTATCCGGCAATCCTAATGTGGCAACACCCGAACCAGCCTTAATCAGCAAACTGTCCGCGTGGCCATGATAACAGCCTTCAAACTTCATGATTTTGTCTCGTCTCGTGTATCCACGAGCTAGGCGAAGTGCACTCATTGTTGCTTCTGTCCCTGAGTTTACCATTCTCACAACTTCTACTGAAGGGACAATGTCGCACACTAGCTTGGCCATCGTGGTTTCACGTTCTGTAGGTGCTCCAAAACTAGTACCAAGCAAGGCAGTTTCACTAATCGCCTGCAATACTTTTGGATGAGCATGTCCCAAAATCAAAGGTCCCCAAGAGCCAATATAATCAATATAAGTATGCCCATCTACATCGGTAATACGGGACCCTTCCCCTTTTTCCATATAAATAGGATTGCCCCCTACGCTTTTAAATGCACGCACTGGGCTATTAACCCCACCGGGAATGTATTCTACCGCTTCTTTATGTAATTTCATTGATTTAGTAAATTGTCGAGTCATTCCACTCACCCCATTAATATCTGTTATAGTGAAACTGTTAGAAAAAACGCTTGTTTGAAAGTGATCAAACAAGCGTTTTCCTGTTATGACAATATGCTCCTTATCAGGAAACAGCGCATGCATTGCAATCTAGCGGATATTGTCCGCGTTTACTTATCCAATCCCAGTTTTTCCGCCATCTCATTTTCCCATTCATAAATCTCAGGTGTGAAATAAGATACGCGTGTTTTCTTGTATTCTTTCGTAGAGTACAATGTGATACGATCCGTGATACCCGTTTCATCCTCAATTGCTTGTAGGATTGATTCACACTCTTCCTTATCACGACCATGTACCATCGTAAAGATACTGTATTTCCAATCTGGGTAGGTAGGACGTAAATAGCAATGGCTAACCGCTCGGAAGGAACCCATTTTCATTCCAATTTCCTCAGCTTGTTCTTCTGGTACATTCCATACACCCATACCATTTGCACGGAATCCAGCTTTGCGGTGGTTTAGAACCGCAGAGAAACGGCGCATTTGACCACGCTCCACCAATACTTTCGCGTGATGTAATAATTCCTCTGTTGTCATGCCAGCGTTTTTTGCCCATTCATCAAATGGACGGGAAGTGATAGGTAAATCCTTTTGCAATTGGATAATCACCTTGATATCTTCATCAGTGATACCAAGATCAATCGCTGCCTGGCGCATTTCTTCCGTGTAGGTAGGTGCGGATTTCGTATTCGCTTCCGTTTCCTTTTTCACATCTAATTGTACTCCGATTTTAAACAGTTTTAGAGTCGGTAGAATGCGAATCGATTCCACATTAGACAATTCTCCTAAGATTTCAACCGTTTTTTCCAATCCAAAACGACTATTCGGAGGTAGAGCAATCGTGAACCACAGGTTAAAGTCATGGTTACGTTTATAGTTATGTGTAATACCAGGGTGGGAATTAAAAATCTTTACAGCCATCTCATCTAATTTATCTGGAGCAATACGAGCCGCTACAAGGCTTGATTTATATCCTAATGCTTTGGTATCACAAATAGCAGAAATTTGACGGATAGAATCGCCTTTCATTTTTTCCAAGCGAGCCATTAACTCTTCTTCTGTTGTTCCTAAATTTTCTGCCATGACTTTAAATGGTTCAGGAACTAATGGAATCTCTTTTTGAATGGCATCCAAAATCTCTTTATCTAACGTATCTAGTAAGTCAACCGACATGTTACAAACCTCCTTGTAGCCACTTGGCAACATCTTTTGCATGGTACGTAATGATTAAATCAGCACCTGCGCGTTTGAATCCCATCATCGTTTCCATAACGACGCCTTGTTCGTCAATCCAGCCATTGGCACTAGCTGCTTTCACCATGGAATACTCTCCACTGATATTGTAAACAACCAACGGCAAATCAAAGCTTTGACGCAAACGTAAAACCATGTCCATATAGGCAAGACCTGGTTTAACCATTAAGAAATCGGCCCCTTCTAGCACATCGGATTCTGCTTCACGTAGACCTTCACGTGCATTAGCATAGTCCATTTGGTAGGACTTACGGTTACCAAACTTCGGAGCGGATTGAGCTGCTTCACGGAATGGGCCGTAGTATGCAGAAGCATATTTAACCGCATAGGACATGATTGGAATATGTGTAAATCCAGCTTCATCTAAAGCTTCACGAATGGCTGTTACAAAACCGTCCATCATATTGGATGGCGCGATGATATCCGCGCCGGCTTTAGCTTGTGATACAGCAGCTTGGCTTAATAAAACAAGAGACTCATCATTTAATAGCTCTCCACATTCATGCAAAACACCACAGTGACCATGATCGGTATATTCACATAGGCATGTATCCGCAATGACCAGCATCTCGGGGAAAGAGGCTTTTATGTGACGAATAGCTTGCTGTACAATCCCATTTTCTGCATATGCTTCCGTTCCAAGAGCATCTTTATGCTCTGGCACTCCAAACAAAAGAACAGATTGAATGCCTAAGCTAACGATTTCTTCAAGTTCTTCATTAAGACGATCCAAGGAAAAATGGAAAACGCCAGGCATAGAGGAAATTTCATTTTTAATATTTTCCCCTTCTACTATGAACAGTGGATAGATCAAATCTTCTACACGCACATGGTTTTCTCGTACAAGGTTACGCATCGCTTGGCTTCGGCGCAAACGACGATGACGGTCAAATTTAATCATAGTCTACTTCCCCTTTTACGTGGTAATTAGTGCATTTACGAGTCCTTCAATAGTATATTCACTTGCCATGATATCCACTTGCAGTCCTGCTTGTCTTGCCGTATCCGCTGTAATCGGTCCGATGCAAGCAATCTGCACACCTTGAAGTAATTGGGTAAGATCGTATTCCTTCAGCGCTTCCACAAAGTTTTTAACCGTGGAGGAGCTGGTAAATGTAATGATCTGTATCGCCTTTTCTTCCAACAGAGAAACTGTTTCTCCAATGTTCTGTGCATCTATAACTGTATCATAGGTATCTACTTCCGTCACTTCCATGCCGAGAGTTCTCAGCTCTCTTGGTAAGGTTTCGCGCGCTATATCGGCACGTGGAAGCAGCACTTTAGAGCCTGGCTGTAATTCATCCTTAAGGGACTCTACCAAGCCTTCTGCCAGAAATTCGCCGGGTAGGACATCTACCGTCAAGCCTCTTTCTTCTAGCATGGAGGCCGTTTTTGGACCAACTGCCGCAATCTTACCGGTTAGGGTACGAATGTCAATCTTTAGTTCACGCAAGCGCTTAAAGAAGAATTGAACCCCATTTGGGCTAGTAAACATAACCCAGTCATACTCTGATAGCTGTTGAAGTGCGGTATCCAATTGTGGTAGGGCTTGTGGCTCAACCATCTTTATCAACGGGAATTCATATGCCTCCCCGCCCAATTCATTGATTTGATTCGATAGTTCGCTAGCCTGACTTCTAGCACGCGTCACGAGTACACGCTTCCCAAACAACGGTTTCTTCTCAAACCATTGTAGTTTTTCACGAAGCTGTACCACTTCACCAACCACAATAATAGAAGGATTCGTTAAGCCCGCTTGCTCACGCTTCTCTACAATGTCTTCCAAGGTACCAACCAAGGTTTCCTGTTCTACTAAAGTCCCCCAGCGCACCAAAGCGACCGGTGTTTTGGGAGATCGACCGTTCTTCATTAATTGTTCCGTAATATAGGGTAGATTCCCTACTCCCATATAAAAGATGAGCGTGCCGACAGCCGTAGCTAATTTTTCCCAGTTAATACTTGATTCTGTTTTCTCTGGACGCTCATGTCCTGTCACTATCGCTAAAGACGAATTAAAATCCCGATGGGTCACCGGGATGCCAGCATACGCCGGAGCAGCAATCCCTGAAGTGATGCCTGGCACAATTTCAAATAAAATATCGTGCTTAGCTAACTCTTCAGCCTCTTCACCAACACGACCAAAGATAGAAGGGTCCCCACCTTTTAGACGAGTAACGACTTTCCCTTCTAATGCTTTATCGACTAATACCTGATTGATTTCTTCTTGGGTTAATGTATGACGGTCAGGCAGTTTTCCACAATATATTAGTTCTACGTCCGGTTTTGCATGAGCTAACAACCGTGGACTCGCCAAGCGATCATACACGATGCAATCAGCCATTTGAATCGTTTCCAATCCACGCACCGTAATTAACTTAGGGTCACCAGGCCCAGCACCTACTAAAAAAACTTTCCCTTTGTTCATTGACGATTCTCCTCCAATACTTTAGCAAGCACTTCTCGCGCCCCCTGACGGAGCAGCTCATCTGCCAAATTTTCACCCAATGCTTGAGGATCGTCTCCAGTCAATGTTGCTTTAAACATTTGGCTTCCATCAGGAGACCCAACCATTCCTGTAATGCTAATGGAAGGTTTCTGTTCGGAGTCTAGCTGGACTTTTGCATAAGCACCAATCGGTACTTGGCAGCTCCCCTCCATCTTATGGAGAAAAGCTCGCTCCGCCTCGACCGCATAACGCGTCTCCAGATGATCAAACCGTTGTAAAAGTGACATCATTTCAGCATCATGTGTACGGCACTCAATAGCAAGCGCCCCCTGACCAACCGCAGGAAGGCTGATTTTCGGATCGAGATACTGCGTGATCGTGCCCTTCCATTCCACACGTTTAAGGCCTGCAGCAGCCAGAATAATCGCATCAAAATCCTCTTCTTGCAGCTTGCGGATTCGCGTATCAATATTTCCCCGAATGGGTTTAATAATTAGATCAGGTCGGTAATGTAGCAATTGGGAAGAACGGCGCAAACTGCTCGTTCCTACCACCGCACCTTCTTTTAATTCATCTAGTGTCTTACCGTCCTTGGAAATCAGTACATCCCTTGGGTCCTCCCTTTTCGGAATTGCACCGATCGTCAAACCTTCAGGTAAGACAGCAGGCATATCTTTTAAACTATGGACAGCCATATCAGTTTGTTCTTCCAGCAGGGATTGTTCGATTTCTTTAACAAACAGACCTTTACCGCCCACTTTGGAAAGTGTAACATCCAGAATGCGATCTCCCTTTGTAACAATCTCTGTGATGCTAAAACGTGATGCAGGGTCTATTTCACGCAAACGAGCCAGCACCCATTTTGTTTGGGTAAGTGCCAGCATGCTTTTACGCGATCCAACTTTCCACTCTTTCATGTCTGCCTCCCTAATTATTGCTCTCTTTGTTTCACCTGTTGTAGTAAAGCATCTGCCATCTGCTCTCTTTGCAGGGAAGACGCCTCTACATATCTATCATCAAGCAACTCTTGAAAGATTTGTTTGCGCACGGTGGCATCTTTAACCTCTTGTAAAACCTTTAGCCTCATCTGAGCTAAAAAGTCAACATAGACCTCATATTCCTGGCCAAATTCTCGCTCTAGCCTTCTGCGTAGTTTACTTGCCAAACTGGGGCTTGCACCCGAGGTAGATACAGAAATAACTAGCCTTCCTCGCTTTACCGTAGAGGGAACAATGTAATTACATAAGTCTGGTCGGTCTGCAATATTTATAAACGCTTTCGTTCTTTTAGCTTGTTCATATACCGAATAGTTAACTTGTCGATGATTGGTCGCAGCTACGATAAAAAAATACGGACTTAGATCCTGTCCCTGATACAGCTCACGTTTCCAATTGATCTTACCCTGCTCGTTCCACTCAGCTAACAATGGCGTTATCTCAGGAGAAATAACGGTGATTTTTGCCCCACACTCTAGTAGAGAACCTACCTTACGTTGGGCTACTTCTCCACCACCAATAACTGCACAGAGCATTCCTTCCATTTTAACATGAATCGGATAATGCGGATTCATCTGCCCCACCTCTCTACGACCATTGATGAAATTGCGAGTAGGGATCAATCAGCAAAAAATTAAGCAATAAACATACAAATGCGATGATGTTTATCCAAGCTGCCACTTTTCCCAACCATTGATTCCGAACCCTTTGATATAACAGCACACTATATAAGATCAGAACAATGATAGACATACACACTTTTGCATCCATCCAGAATCCATGCGAAAAAATCAACTGTGCCCAAATACTGCCTAAAATGACCGACAACAGCAATAACGGCACACCAAAAATGTTTAACTTAAAAGAAAACGCATCCAATTTCTCCAAACTGGGGAGTCGTTGCCAAAGTGGTGTCCATTTTTTTTGCTTCAGCATATGTAGGTTCACTAGATACATACCTGAGAATATCATGGACACTGCCAATAATGCATAGCTAATAATAGCGATTGTCACATGAATAAAAATAAAATCAGAGATAACCCCGCTATGTTGCAGAGTTGCTGGCTCTGAAAAGAACATGGATAAGGTGAGAACTCCAAACCCGATCACATTAGTAAAAAAGAGTAAGAAATCAATGCGAGCTACAGCATGAATGATCAGAGAAAGGGTCACCAGTACCCAAGAATAAAAAACTAAGGTTTCAAAAAATGTTACAACGGGCAAATATGACTTTACCATCACTTGGTAAACGAAAAAGATTGTTTGTAACACCCAGACAATCGAGAGTAGTCCTAGCGCAATTTGCTTCATTCGCCGGTTACTCTGCAAAAAATCATTGAAGTAACAAAGTACACCCGCTGCATAGAGAAAGATGGTCAAGTCATAGAGCCATCTTGCATTTGCCATACACGCTCACCTTTCCCTATTATCTATATCACGCCTATTTTCTCAATTGCCTGTGAAAACAGGCGGAGCAAGAAGAAAGGAGCTTCTCCCTCTCTTCTTGCTAAAAACGCTGTTCCCGTGATTGTAATGATACAGCTTTTTCACGTCTTAAGCTTTCACGCTTTTGTTGTTCCCATAATGCTTCCTGTTTTTTTCCTTCCAATCTTTCATCCAAAGCAAAAATAGTAGAAAAGATATCGAGTACCTCTTCTCCTTTCTTTTGGACGGTCAACTCCTTCAGTTGAACAATTGGGTCATGTAATAATTGAGAAATAATTCCCCTTGTATGTTTACGAATAATATGCATTTCCTTTTCATCTAAATGAGGCAATTTGTTTTCAATTTTGCGGATTGCTTCTCCGTGAATGGAAAATGCTTTTTCTCGCAATGCCGCAATTAGTGGTACAACGCCTAGCGTCTGTTTCCAGTTTATGAACTCCTGCTTCTCTTCTTCAATCATAAGTTCAATACGCTCTGCTTCCTTGGAACGCTCAGCTAAATTGCTCTGAACGATACCCTCCAGATCATCTATATCATATAAGAAAACATTTTCTAGCCCATGAATATCAGGATCAAGATCACGCGGCACGGCGATATCAATCATAAACAATGGCTTATGAGGACGCTGCTTCATAATCGGCTTTAATTGTGCTTTTGTTAACACAAAGCCGGTTGCTCCCGTCGAGCTGATGACGATGTCTGCTTTAGCCAGCTTTTGGGGCAGATCCTCCATGGTACAGGCTTCACCTCGGAACTGTTCAGCTAAGGTCTGTGCACGTTCTAACGTACGGTTTGCGACTGTAACATGAGCCACTCCGTTTGCGTGCAAATGCT